>NYUU01000055.1 GCA_002684175.1 Synechococcus sp. CPC35 | reverse complement strand
TGCCGGACCTCTGCCAGCTCTTTTCAGTCTTCAACCTGCCTCATCCAGCCTGCTGCCGGAACGAACCCGTTCGCAGCTCATCCATGCTCCTGAGAAGCAGCCGACCCTCTCCATCCCTTATGTGATCACCCCCGAACGTCGGGCGATGCTCAACACGATCCGTTTTGCTGAAGGGACCTGGAAAGGGGGTCTTGATGTTGGCTACAGGGTGATGTTCGGGGGGAGTCTCATGCCCTCCCTTGATCGTCATCCGAATCGGGTGATCTACAGCTCCCGTTACGCCAGCGCTGCCGCAGGTGCTTACCAGTTCATGCCCTTCACCTGGAACATGGTCCAGCGAAACATCGGTGTTCGCGGTTTCGGACCATCGGCCCAGGATCAGGGTGCACTGTTTCTGATTCAGCGCCGCAAAGCCCTTTTAATGACTGACACTGGAAATCTCTCCCCCCAGTTAGCAGCCAAACTTGCTCCTGAATGGGCATCTTTTCCAACCCTGGCTGGCCGCAGTTTTTATGGTCAACCCGTCAAGAAATACACCCGCCTGCGCTCGTTCTACAACGTGAATCTTCAGGAGCTCAGACGTCTTCGGGATTTACGCAGAGAAGAGCTGGTGCGCGTCCCGAAGCCGACGAAATGCACCGGTTCCAGGATTGCGTGCGCCACCAGCCTCTGAGCTTCCGAAACCCTCAGCTTTCGGATTCGCTCTCTCTCGGTCTGCCAACCGTGATTCCTGCAATCAGATAGGCAGCGATGCCTCCCGCCAGGAAGCCAACACAGTTGCGAATCAATGGAAGTGCCTCTGCTGTTCGTGTGACCACCGGAGCAATCCCGAATACGCCAAACAACATCACCCATAGAGGCGAAAGAAGCAAAAGCCAACCCCAGGCAATTGTTTCCTCCTGCTTGCGGGGATATGCGGCGAAACCAGCAATCAAACCACCGAGAATCGAGGTCGTCAGAGTCCATAACCACTGCTCCATCGGCAGACCGGGAACAACCTGACAACCGCCCCGATCAAGGCAGATCTCAACGGCGTTGAGAGCATCGAGAACAGCACCGTCCTCTCCGTGATCCTTCACGTAGTACTGGTTGCCAAACCGCGTCTGCAGTTCCACCCAGTACGTGCGTGGCATCAAAGCGAAGAAGGCATCTCCAACATTGAAATTGAGAAGATTCCCTCCCCTTGGGTCGGCAACCAGCAGCAGGCTGCTTTCGTCTAGCCCCCAGAACTCACGGATTGCCAATCCAGGAGTGCGTTCGTACTGCGTGAGAACCCGCAACTTCCAGCCGGTTCGATCTTCCACCTCCTGAATGGAGTCTTCCAGCTTGGATCGTTGCTGGTCACTGAAGATCCTGGCCAGGTCGATCACCGGTGTCGGGTGGTCCGGCAGCAGTTCCGGATTGTCGTAGGCCTGTGCTGGTGCGGTGAAGCCACAGCAACCGATGACCAGAAACAGCACAACTGCCCACAATCCCCGGATGCGATGTGTTCCCATGGACCTGCAGCAGTGAAGGGCATTCTCTCCAATGGAAGCGATGGGTGCGCCCTGTCCGGCCTGGCTTGCCACGCATCTGCAACGGGCTGGTGGACAGGTGCCGTTCCGCTGCTTCATGGATCTGGCTCTGAATGATCCGGAGCATGGTTTCTACGGCGCGGGGCATGCCCAAATCGGTACGGACGGTGATTTCGTCACCTCCCCTTCACTGGGGCCGGACTTTGCAGCTCTGCTCGCGGTTCAGCTGATTCCCTGGCTGAAAACATTCTCCCCATCAATGCCTCTCTCCATCGTTGAGATCGGTCCTGGTGAGGGGCATCTGGCCGCTGATCTTCTGCAGGCACTACAGAAGCAGGACGCAGATCTGATCGATCGCATTGAACTTGTGCTCGTGGAATCAGCTGCCGGCATGCGCGGGCGACAGGAGCAACTTCTCCAAGGCGAGCCATCAGCGGTGCCTGTTCGCTGGTGCTCCCTGGATCAGCTGATCGATCAGCCGGTGCGTGGTGTTGTTCTGGCCCATGAACTGCTGGATGCACTGCCGGTAGACCGGCTGATCCTCAGAGACGGTGAGCTGCAGCAACTGATGCTGAGCCTGGGAACGGACCGACAGCTCAGCTGGACGCAACGGTCGCTGCCGGAGCCGTTGCGTTCCGATCTGGAGAGGGTGTGCCAACGCTGCGATATCAACCTGCCCCCGAAGGAAGCCGGCCAGGGCTGGGTCAGCGAGTGGCACAGCGANCTTCCTGACTGGTTCAGTCGCGTNGGTGCNGGGTTGGCAGAAGGGGTTTTGTTGATCGTTGATTACGCCCTGGAAGCCAGGCGCTATTACACATCACGGCGCAGGGAGGGGACTCTGATGGCAGTCAAGGGCCAGCAGGCGGGCCTCGACCCGCTCGACAACATCGGTCTGCAGGATCTCACCTCCCATCTCTGCATCGAAACGGTTGATGACGCAGCGCTTCAGAGCGGCTGGCTGTGTCGAGGTCATGCCCGTCAAGGTGAGGCTCTGCTGGCCCTGGGTCTGGCTCAGCGGNTGCATGACNTGCAGNTGTTGCCAGCTGATCAGCTCTCTNANGCCTTCAATCGACGCGANGCCNTGCTGAGGCTCGTTGATCCAGCCGGACTCGGCGATTTCCGCTGGCTGCTNTATGCCCGTGGGNATGAGACGGAACGCTTCAGNCTNGCAGGCTNCGCAGACAACTCAGAATCTGTTCACGGCTGATGTCNTCCTTGATCACCACNTCACCGATCGCTGTCGGCATGACGAACCGCANNCTNCCATCGAGGACTTTNTTNTCNCCNTCAAGAGTNTGNAGAACNNGNTCGATATCAAGGTCGGGCCAGGCCGTGGGCAGGCCGATCCNNTNAATCAGCACGGCCTGACGCTCCGCCTCACTGCGACTCCACTCACCCCGTTGCACAGCCAGCTCTCCGACGGCAACCATGCCGATGGNNACGGCTTCTCCATGCAACCAGGTGCCNTATCCACAGAGGGTCTCCACCACATGACCGAAGGTGTGGCCGTAATTNAGGATCGCCCGCAGCCCCCCTTCCCTNTCATCCGCTGNAACCACCCTGGCNTTGGCGGCTGCGGANCGANGCAGGATGGAGGTCAGNCGCTCATCACCNAGCCCTTCAGGGCTGCTNGGATCCNNGCAGGACTCNAGTTCCTCGAACAGATTNCGATCGCCNAGGATTCCGTATTTGACCACTTCNGCCATNCCTGCCCGGAATTCCCTGATCGGAAGGGTGGCCANCGTGGCCTGGTCAATCAGCACCAGNGATGGCTGGTGGAAGGCTCCGATCAGGTTTTTACCGCCNGGGTGATTCACTCCGGTCTTGCCGCCGATGGCTGCGTCGACCATCGCCAGAAGCGTTGTCGGAACCTGAACNACGCCGATCCCTCTCAGCCAGGTCGCGGCGGCAAAGCCTGTCATGTCNCCGACAACCCCGCCNCCAAGGGCCANCATCAGAGAACTGCGTTCNAGCCGGGCCTTGAAGGCGGCGTCATGAATCAGNCCCATCGTTGCCGGTGTNTTCTGCTGTTCACCCGCCTCAATCACCAGCATCTCGACTGAAAATCCCTGACCGCGCAGACTGCTCATCACGGTTTCGGCNTANGGNCCCGCCACATCAGGGTTCGTCACCACAAGAACCTTCCGCCCTGCTTTCACTCCGGCACTCAGCAGTTCCGCACCGATGTCGTGGAGGCTGCCGTCACCGATCACCACGTCNTAGGCATTTCGTTCGAGAGCGACGTGGATTCGATGCACCGTTGTGGTTGTCATAACTCCNTTGATACCCNCCTACTCTCGCAGCAGTGCAGACANAGANGGCTGGTGAGAAACACCCTGACGGCCTGGACGTTCCTGCTGCCGGCAGTGTTGCTGATCAGCCTTTCGGTGCTGGTTCCNGCGCTGATGGCACTGGTGATGAGTGTCAGTGCGACNGGCCTGGATGTGAGCGAACCACTGCGATTCGTNGGNCTTGCCAATTTCCGCAGGCTGTTGGCGGATCCCATGGCCCGTCAGGTTCTGTTCACCACNTTNCTNTANCTNATCGGCGTGGTTCCCCCGATCGTNGGTGGATCCTTCTTCCTNNCGGTGCTGATGAACCAGCAGTTNCCGGGCAGNTCATTTCTNCGCGGNGCTTTNTACACACCGGTTCTNGTTTCAATCGTTGTGGCTGCAATCGCCTTCCGCTGGCTNTACGCCGAAAACGGATTGATCAANGGCTGGCTGAGTGCNCTGCTTGGGGAGATGTTCACACCCATCGGNTTTCTGACNACACCGCTTCTGGCCTTGCCGGCAGTGATGCTCGTGACCCTGTGGAAAGGCCTCGGCTACTACATGGTGATCTTTCTGGCTGGACTGCANGGAATTCCCAAGGAGCTTTACGAAGCTGCTGAACTGGATGGCAGTGAAGGTTGGTCCAANCATCTCGACATCACNCTNCCGTTGATGCGGCCNTACGTCACGCTCGTTGCCGTCGTGTCNTCCATCGCCGCCACAAAGGTGTTCGANGAAGTGTTTCTNATGACCCAGGGTGGNCCTGCNGATTCCACNCGGACNATCGTTTATTACGTTTACGACCAGGCNTTCTCAGAGCTTGAAATCAGCTANGCCTGCACACTNGGACTGGCTCTTTTTCTGCTGGTGNTNCTGCTTTCCCTGATTCGCCTNGCCTTNNCCGGCCAGCGTCCGCTGATCTGAAAACGAGAACAGCCCNCNGGAATGGCAAGCTGCGTTGAGGCTGCTCTGAATCTNCTATGTCCAGCCAGGGCACGATGATTGGAGTCGTGGGAGGTGGTCAGCTCGCCAGGATGCTGGTTGAAGCTGCCAGNTCCCGTGAGATTCCCGTCTCCGTGCAGACGGCCTCNATGGATGACCCNGCNGCNGANTTCGCTGCCCGNGTCGTNACGGTTGATCCCTGCGATGGTTCAGGCACTCGCCAGCTGGTGGAGGGATGTGATGGCGTCACNTTCGAGAATGAATGGGTCAACATNGANTCCCTGATNCCTCTGGAACAACAGGGGGTGCGATTCNGNCCGTCACTCTCNGCACTGACGCCGCTGGTGGACAAACTGTCTCAGCGACAGCTGTTGGCGGATCTGTCGATCCCAAGTCCACCCTGGTGTCCACTGAGCGTCATCTCCCCTTCGCAGCCGGCTCTCCCCCAGGGATGGACATTTCCGATCATGGCCAAAGCCTCAAGAGGGGGTTACGACGGCAAGGGCACATTGGTTCTCAGGCACATAGAGGATCTGGCCCAGTTGATCCGCAGCGTTGAACCCGAAGACTGGCTGCTGGAGTCGTGGGTGGACTACGAACGGGAACTGGCTCTTGTGGTCAGCCGTGATTCCCAGGGTCGAATCCATCGATTCCCCCTTGTGGAAACCCATCAGAGTGATCAAGTCTGTGACTGGGTTCTGGCACCGGCACCGGTGGACCAGAGCGTCGAAGCAATGGCTTACAACGCGGCGGCTTCTCTGCTCACCAAACTGAATTACGTGGGAGTGCTGGCCCTGGAGTTTTTCTACGGTGAAGACGGGCTTCAGGTGAACGAAATTGCACCACGCACCCACAACTCAGGTCATTTTTCAATTGAGGCCTGCTCCAGCAGTCAGTTCGATCAGCAGCTCTGCATCGCTGTCGATCTTCCAGTACCGGAACCGCGACTGAACTGTGCAGGAGCACTGATGGTGAATCTGCTGGGACTGGACCCGCTGGATGCTCAACCTCTCGAACAACGGTTGGAACGGTTGCGTGAACTTGCAGATACGCACGTGCACTGGTACGGGAAGTCTCCAGAGACTCCAGGGCGCAAGCTCGGACATGTCACAACTCTGCTGAATGCCACCAGCAGGGAGACACGGCAGAAGCAAGCCGAAGATGCCCTGGCCGCGATCCGTGGTGTCTGGCCCTTA
>NYUU01000054.1 GCA_002684175.1 Synechococcus sp. CPC35 | reverse complement strand
TGGGCCCGTCACCGTCGCAACGCCGAAGCTCTCTGGAGCGGGCTTGAAAGCCAGGGACTGACCATGCACGTGCCTGCCGACCGAAGGCTTCCAACGCTGACAACCGTTCGTATTCCCGAGGGTGTGGATGGCAAAGCCTTCAGCCAGCATCTGCTCAACAACCACGGAATCGAAGTGGGTGGGGGACTTGGATCTCTGGCCGGAAAGGTCTGGCGCATCGGCCTCATGGGTTACAACTCCACTCCCGAGAATGTGAACCGATTGCTGAATCTGTTCGAAACCGAGCTGCCCCAGTTCACTGGCTCGGTCGCCGCCGCTGCCTGAACCAGTTCTCGAGCTGCAGGCGAGCCTGCTCCTCCATCACTCCACCCACCACAAGCATGCGATGGTGTGCACTGATGTGTTTGGAAAGATCGAGAGTCCCACCAAGCCCGCCACGCTTGTGATCCCTCGCTCCAAACACAACCGTTCCCATCCGTGCCTGCACAAGAGCACCTGCGCACATCGGGCAGGGCTCCAGGGTGACAATCAGAGAGCAGTGGTTGAAGCGCCAGTCACCCCTCAGCCGAGCAGCCTGCTGAAGTGCAACCAGTTCAGCGTGGCCGAGGGGATCACGACCGTGATGCCGGCGGTTGCGTCCATGGCCGATCGCGCGTCCTTCACCATCCAGAACAACCGCCGCCACAGGCACTTCACCATTCAGGCCCGTTTCCGCTGCACGCCGAAGCAGGATCTGCATCCAGCTTCTGAACCGCTCATCACGCTTCACGCACAACGCGTTGCCCACTGAGAGCACAATCCCACGGGACGCGAGGATCTCTGCAGTTCCTTCCATGACGTTGCAAGCCAGCTCCGCTCCCCGGCCATCACCGGATCGGCTGGCCCCGTTTGCCTGTCCATACGCCAGTGATCCGGTTCTGAAGGAATTCCTGCATCGAACCGCCGATCTTCTCTGTGACTGGATCGGTGCCGCCGAGCGCTGCAGGCCCCTTCCACCATTGCGTCCTCTGCCGGAAGTCGTCCCTGACCAAAACGGTGCCGATCTCGATGCACTGCTGAGTGATCTGCAGCTTGTGATGGACGGTGCCTACCAGCCATCACATCCCGGAGCCCTTGCCCATCTCGATCCACCACCACTGACGGCATCGATCGCCGCGGAACTGGTTTGTGCCGGTTTGAACAACAATCTTCTGGCGGAGGAACTCTCCCCTGGTCTCAGCAGCCTCGAGCATGAGCTGTGCGGATGGTTCTGCCGAACCATCGGCATGCCTGAAGGTTCAGAGGGAGTGCTTGCCAGTGGCGGAACGCTGAGCAACCTGATGGCACTGGTCACGGCCAGGGAGCGCCTGGATCAGGGAAGCGATGGGGTGGTGGTCTGCAGTCGAGATGCTCACGTCTCCCTGACCAAGGCAGCACGGGTGATGGGGCTGAGAAAGGATGCCCTGATCTCACTTCCTGTGGACGATCGCGGCCGCCTCTCAGCGGTCGCTGTTCAGGAGACCCTGTGCCGACTGAAAGCTCAGGGTCGTCCCTGCATTGCCGTTGTCGCGACGGCTGGCACGACCGTGCGCGGTGCCATCGATCCTCTGCCGGCACTGGCAAAGATCTGCAGGGATGCCGCGGCCTGGCTGCACATTGATGCCGCCATCGGCGGGGGGTTCGCACTCAGTCCGACTCATGCACCCCTGATGGATGGGATCAACCAGGCGGATTCGATCACCCTCAATCCGCAGAAGCTTCTGGGAATCACCAAAGCTTCATCTCTGCTGCTGCTCCGGGAGTCGGGCCAGCTTCATCAGACCTTCTCCACCGGTCTTCCCTACATGGAACCAGCGTCGCTCTCCGATCACGGCGGAGAGACGGGGATTCAGGGAACCCGACCTGCCGAGGTTCTGAAACTCTGGCTTGGCCTGCGNCANCTCGGNAACAANGGGATTGAACGGANTCTTTCCGGAGCGCTGCAGCGCAAGGCGATNTTCGCGGAACGACTTGATCCTGATCGGATCAAACTTCTGAGCGGTGATCTGCACCTGCAGACCTTTCANCCCGCNNGGATGAATCAGGACCAGACCGAANCCTGGAGCNAANACACNCGACAACANCTNCTGACTGCAGGCTTCATGTTGTCGCGCCCTCAATACGACGAACGTTCCTGCCTCAAAGCAGTCTTCGGCAACCCCCACACAACCCAGACACACCTGCAGGATCTGGCTGAGCGAATCAATGCTTCGGTTGGCTGAAATGAACGGTTCAAAATAATGAAGGGTTCAAAATCACAAATCCCCGAGCTCTGACATGGCCAAGCAGAAGCGTTCCCGCTGGGTCGCTATCACCACTGGGGCCATCTCCGTCGCGATCGGGATTCTTTACCTCGCCCTGATCACGGTGCTGGATGCTCGAGGTCCGATGCTTCCTCCACCACCCGAGGCTCTGGGCGTGGTGGAAGCTGCTCCGGTTTCGAGCGCTGCAGCGGTTCCACAACCCGCTGCAGCGCCACCTCAAGAAACCGTCTGAGGGAGGTGTCCCGCCGGTTCAGCTCGAATGCCTGCTGCACAACCTCCTGCATCCCACCATCGCCCCAGTCCTGATCAAGCTCGAAATAACGAATGAAGCTTGTTCCGGCAATCCTCGTTAACCATGCAGCAGCCACACCTTGAAGGGCGCGGCCTACGAGAAGGGTTGGAAGGCTGGTGCTGAGAGCCGCTCCCAGAAGGCTCAGGCCACCCTTGACAATCCCGAGGGTTGCAAGGGTGCGGCCCAGGGAAACCGCAAGTTCCCTGGCTCTGGTCCTGGACATCTCCACGCCGTAGATCCCCGCCATCTCAAGAACCATCTGCCCGTTCACAGCTGCCGTGCTGAGCAGGTCGACACCCGGCAGAGGGTTGGCCACAACGACCCCAGCTCCAATCCAGCTGTAACGGTCGATGCAGCGTTTCGCCTCCCTGGAGCGCTGCGCATTGAGCAGGTCCCGCCCCCTGGCATCGAGGCTGCGGCATTGCAGAAGGATGTTGTCCGCGATCAGTTCCTCTCCATCCGCATGCAGAACCGCAGCCAGGCGCTGAAGTAAACCCGAGACATCCGGTCGCGGCTGGATCGGCTTGCGGCCCGGTTGGGGAATCGACTGGGGAGATGCGCTGCAGGGCACGATGTCGATTGATTCCACCAATCCTCTGCAACGCGTGTGAAGCACCTCCAGAAGACGTTTTTCCTCATCCACTCCGCGAAGGTCACGTTTGTTCAGGACAAGCAGCAGACGTTTTCCAAGATCTGCGATCGATCGGACAACGGAGAGTTCCGATGAGCGCAGATCCCCATCGATCACCACAACCAGAAGGTCAGCCCGAACAGCGCGATGGCGGGCCATCTCCTCCCGGCTTCGTCCATCCTCACCAGCCTCGAGGATTCCAGGCGTATCAACCAGTTGCAGTCCACGCTCCAGTCCCCGGAGTCGCAGCCGATAGCGCTGCGCGGCGGTGGTCATGCCCATCGGAGCACCAACCTCTCCCACCATCTCCTTCAGCAGAGCTCTGATCAGGGAGGTTTTTCCGCTGGATCCTGTGCCGAAAACCACCACAACCAGATCACCACGCGTCAGTTCCTCACTGACGCGGTCCCTCTCGGCCTGAAGCCCCTCCCGGGCGATGTCATCCTGCAACCGCTCAATCAGTCGATCAACATTGACGAGGCTCCTGTCAGCAGCCTCTCTCCGGTTGCGTGGTGAGTCCCCCGGTGTTGTGCTGGCCGGCTGGTGGGGCTTGCGTCGTTGCTGCCACCAGGGCCAGACCACCTGAACAGCGACAGCAGCAATGAGACCAAACCCCAGCAGGAGCACGGGAGTGAGCAGCCACGGTGGCAACACGTAACTGAGATCCCAGAGCAGTGTTCTGATCGCCTGGAGCACCATTCCCACCACCACAAGCACCAGCAGAGCGGCGGACAAACCGATCAGGAGCCGGGTGCGCCCGCTCATGAACCTGCAACGCTGCCGCGGCCGGCTGCGCGGATGATGTCTCCCCACAACGTGGCTGCCAGTCCACTGGAACTGGCGGTTGGACTGTTGTCGTCATTACCCAGCCAGATGCCGAGCACCCAGTGCCTGGAGGGTTCGTAGCCGATGAAGAGAAGATCACGGCCATCATTCGTCGTTCCCGTCTTCCCCCCCTCGCTGCCGCCCAGGAAGGCAGCGCGGCCGGTGCCGCTGCGAACCACTGTCTGGAGCAGTTTCTGCATCCTTCGTGCGGTATCCGGTCGCATCGCCCGTCTCGATGGGTTCAGGCTGCCGCGCTCACTCAGGCTGCGACAACGACCGGCGGACTCCTGGACACATGTCTCGGCATCGACAAGACGCCGGATAGTGGACGGAGGATTCCAGACGCCGTTGTTGGCAACGGCGGCGTAGGCAGCCGTGAGTTCAATCAGACGGACTTCGCTCTGGCCGAGTGCCAGGCCTGGCACTGCATCGAGAGGGGTGGTGATGCCAAGGGCACGGGCCTGATTCACCACCTGATCCAAACCGATGCGACGGGACAGACGCAGAGCGACCGAATTGTTGCTGAAAGCAAAGGCACTGGTGAGGCTGAGGGTGCCGCCGCAATCGCTCTCGAACCGTTGTCCTCCCCATTCGAGCGGACCACAGGGCATCTGTTTGGTCGGTTTGAGACCCCGTTCCAATGCTGCGAGATACGGCATCAACTTGAAGGTGCTGCCGGGCTGCCGTAACGCCATCGTGGCCCGGTTGAACTGGCTGGAGCGGTAGTCACGCCCACCGCTGATGGCGAGGACACCGCCGTTGCGGCTGTCGATCACAACCGCAGCTCCCTGACGTACTCCGAGCTGGCTGCTGGCCTGCAACATGCCCTGCAACTGACGCTGAACAACGGCCTGCAACACCGGATCAAGATGGGTCTCAATCAGAAAATTTCCCTCTGAGGCCACATCCGGACCCACAAGCGCCTGGAGGTCCAGTCGTACCTGATCGCTGTAGAAGGGTGCTGTTGCCGCCTGACCGCTGTTGCAGGCCTTGGCTGCGAGCTGAATCGGCCGACGCCGCGCCTGCCGCGCAGCTTCAAGATCCAGACGCCCCTCATCAGCCATCTTGTTCAGAACAAGGTTTCTGGAGGCCAGGGCCCTCTGGGGATAGCGACAGGGATCATGGCCATTGGGAGAGGGCAGCAGACCCACCAACAAGGCAGCCTGATCAAGGCTCAGGTTCCTGGCCGACGTATCGAAATAAACCCGCGCCGCATCGTCGAAACCGAATCCGACACCCAGGTAGACCCGGTTGAGATAACTGAGCAGAAGGTCTGATTTGCTGAAACGACTCTCGAGCTGAACCGCAACGAGCAGTTCACGCCATTTCCGTTCCAGGGTGTCGCCCTGTCCCACCTGATCGGGATAGAGGCTTCTTGCAAGCTGCTGGGTAAGCGTGCTGCCTCCTTCAAGAACTCCACCCCCGAGCAGATTGGTGATCAGAGCACGCAGTGTTCCAACTGGATCAAGACCGGGATGCCACCAGAAACGGCTGTCCTCACTGGCCAGAAGCGCATTGACAAGGTCGGGGGAAAAATCACCGACCGTGTCGAGTTCACGGTGCCGCTGTGAATTGACCGAACGCACAGGCTTGTTGTTCCGGTCATAGAGGGCAATCGGTCCCTGCACCTGCGCGAGACGCCCGCGGACCGGCACGCTGACGTTGGCCAGGAGCAGAAGAACCGCACCGGTGCCAAGGCCTGTGGCAATCAACAGACTGACAAGACTCGCCAGTCGCCGGAGGCGTCGTTCGGCCGGTTGCTGAAAGCGCAGCGTGGGTGCACCGGTTTCCGATGCGGGAGCCAGGGCAATCCTGTCCCCGTCACGCAGTTCCAGTTCCCGAACCCGACGCCCCTTCCACCAGAGTCCATTGGTGGAGTTCTGATCCACCAGCACCCAATGGTTCCCCTGATGCAGCAGCAGCGCATGCAGCCTGCTGATGGCGGGATGCTCAAGGGGAATCTCCACATCGGAATCACGCCCAAGCCGGTATCCATCTCCGTGCAGGGCGATGACCCGATCCTCCTGGTCAAGCTGNTGTANGCAGAGNGTGGGNACCGAGCGNTTCAACCCCGNCTCATTCACGTTCNGCGGCATCACGNTNNGCGGCATCACGGTCTGCAGAACGGCGGTTGAACCAGAGATCAAGGGCGAAGCAGAGCAACGCNAGGTTGATGGCGACATCCGCGCCGTTGAAGATCGGGAAATCAATCGGGATGAGCGCCAGAAAATCCACCACNTGCCCCAGTCGCCAGCGGTCGATTCCATTNCCGAGGGTTCCTCCCAGCAGGAAGGCGAGCGCCAGGGCCTGCCAGATCGGAACGACCCGGTGACGACAGATCCAGACCGTCACTCCGACACTGACCGCAAGGCTGAGCACGCCGAGAAGATTGGTGAATCCCGTGAACAGACTGAAGGCGGCGCCGGTGTTGTGAACCAGTTGCAGAGAGAGAAGTCCAGGGATGAGCGGATCGATCGTTCCAGCACTCAGCAGCTGAGATACAACCGCCTTGCTGAGCTGATCGACGAGAACAACGCCGACGGCGATCAACAGAATGTTGCGCCGTTTCAGAACCCCTGTCATGGCTGGATCAGAAGCAGGCGGCGCAGCAGCACAGACAACAGTCCGGCCGCGATGCACAACAGAAGCTGAGCGGGGAGTGGACCGATCGAGTAGTTCATCACAAGCGTCGCGAGTGATGGTGTCCAGCGGCCGAGAAGATCTCCGATGAGGATGTTCAGAAGGCCGCAGAGCTGAATCATCATCAGGCCGGCGGCAGCGGAGAGGGACTGCCGCGGCAGATCTCCCATCCGAGGCTGGTGAGCCAGACGCCCGGTCAGCCACGCTGCGGGGATGAAACCCGCCAGGTAGCCGAATCCAGGTTCAAGCACGTAGGTGAGCCCACCACCACCATCGAAGACAGGCAGGCTCAACAGACCGAGGCTGAGATAGGCAACGGCTGCGATCACCCCTGCACGGGGACCGCTCACAAGAGCACACAGCAGTAATGCAGGAACCTGCCAGGTGGCGGGCAGCTCAACGAGACTCGGCTGAGGCAGGGGAAGAAACAGGGCTGCAGGCACCAGTCCCCCGATGAGGATGGCCATCAACCCGGCAAGAGCACCGCTCCAGGTGGCCAGGGCCCGCACATCCGTCCATCAACTCGGTCCATCCTGATCGAGAATGCCCGTTCTGCAAAGAGTTCATGACGGCCTCGATCGGTGACCGGATGCGACTGAAACAGAAGCCTGCCTATCTCAAATCCGCTGATCCAATGCCGATGCTGCGTCCTCCGGATCTGGTGAGCACGCAGGAGGTGGGGGAAGTGGTGGCTCTGCATCCGTTTGAAACCGTTGCGGTGCGCTTTCGTCGCGGCACCTTTCTCATCCCGCTGGATCAGCTGGAGACGGTTGTGGATCCAGGCGATGAGGAAGGAGCTGACTGAGCGTTCCACAGCCGCTGCAGTTCCCCGAGGGATTCGGAAGGTCCACAAAGACTCAGTTTCGGCTGGTTGAGCCAGCGATCAGCGGCCTGACACAGCGCCTCGGGAGTGAGGTTCCGCACAGCATTCATGGATCGCTGATCATGATCATCCGCAAGACCCATGGCCCGCAGCTGCACCCGGCGTTCCGCCCTCTGGGAACAGGTCTGCCTGCTGTGGGCCACCTGACCGATGAACTTGGCGCAAGCCAGATCGAGCTCCGCCTGACTGAGCTGTTTCTGACGCAGCTCATCCCAGCACTGCAGAAGCAGCCTGAGGCTCTGGTCGGCCCGCTCCATGCCTGTTGAGGCGAGGATCATGAATGGAGCTGGTCCTGCGAGGGCTGGATAGCTTGCAGCCACCTCGTAGGCGACTCCATGCTCTTCCCGGAGCCTTCGGAATAACAGGCTCGACATCCCGACCCCCAGGTGACACTGCAGAAGTCGCAGCGCCAGATCATCGGGATGGCCATGGGAGATGGTCGCCTGTCCCAGCATCATCACCACCTGTTCGGTATCCATCGGCTGCAGGTGAATCGATTCAGAACCGCTGGATACGCAGTACTCAGGCTGGGTGGATTCAGTACGGATGGTTGGTTCCGGCCATTGCGCGAAACCTTTTGTCTCAGCCAGTTGTTCAGTGATTTCAGCGGGCAATGTCCCGGCTACGGCGAGAACGGGCTGTCCCAGCGGCAGACGTCCCGCGAGGGGCAGAAGGCGATCGCGGTCGAGACGGGTGAGGTCCTCAGCCACTCCCATCGGATCATGGCCGTAGGCACCGGTGCCGTAGACGAGTGTTCTCCAGCCGACGGAGGCCATGTGGAAAGGGTCCTCACACTGCCGTTGCAGAGCCTGAAGCGTGAGGCTGCGTTCAAGAGCAACCTGATCCGGATGCAGGTGTGGTTCAAGCACCATCCAGGCCAGCAGGGGCATCAACAGGTCCGAGCACTCAACGGTGCATCGCAGGCTGAGCATCAGACCATCTTCCTGAGCGTCGCAGCGAAGACCGGCACCACTCCCCTCCACCAGATCGGCCACGGCTTCGTGATCCAAGGGCCCGCAGCCTCGGCTGAGCAGGGAGGCCAGCAGCTCATGGGCACCGCGCTGATCCGGCGGATCCTGAACACTTCCGAAAGGGAGCAGCAGTTTCGCCGCCATGACCCCCGGGGTGGAAAGGGGTTCAATCAACAGATTCTGTTCCCACATCAGCAGGTCTCTCCGGGCTGTGCGATCAGCACACAGGCCTGTTCGGGCTGTAGAGCAGGACAGAGCTCGGAGCAGATTCGTTCCGCATCCCATGCATCCAGATGATCCAGAGGTCTCAGCAGCTCCTGCTGTCGGTTCCAGAGACTCTGGCCTGCGCTCATGGCAGCCACCTGACCGGTGGATTCAAGGGCGTAACGCAACCCGTTGCTGACGAGCTGACGGGCCCGTTTCAACTCCGCCACGGATGCAGCATGCTCGGTCGTCCGGGCCAGGATCTGGTTCACCTCGACTTCAACAGCTGGAAGTGCTTCAGGAGCGCAGATCACCTCAAGAGTGATCAGGCTTCCGTTCTCCAGCGCAGTCAGGTCCATGGTCACGCTTTCGACGAGCTGCAGTTCCTCCCTGAGCCGCTTCACCAGTCGACTGCGGCGTCCTTCCCCAAGAAGCGTCGTCGCCAGATCGATCCCCATCACAGCGGCCTGATCACTTGCCGCAGGAGCTGACCAGAGCATCAGCAGACGGGCTGACTCGAGTCGATCCAGCGACAGCCGGTGCCGACCGCTCTGCACCTGCACCGGCTGCACAACCTTCGTGGAGATGTCTCCAGAGGGAAGATCAGCCAGCTGGGATTCAGCAAGCATCTCTCCAAGCCCGTTCATGGACTGCCCAGCGACGGCAATGCAGCAATTTGATCCCAGATAGCGACGACGATGAAAACCATCCATCGCCGCTGGGGTCATCGCTTTCAGGCTGGCGCGCTGACCAAGGATCGGACGACCGTAGGGATGGGAGCCGCAGCCTCGGGTAAGCAGTTGCTGAAGCACCTGTTCCGAAGGTTGATCGGCGTACTGGGCAATCTCCTCGAGGACCACATCCCTCTCCATGGAGAAGCCTTCGGGATCAAGTGTTGGCTGTAGAACCAGTTCAAGCAGATGGTTGAGGGCGTCCCTGGTCCGCTCCGGTGGAACCAGCACATGAAAATGCACGTCATCGAATCCTGTGGCCGCATTGCTGCTGCCGCCGAGGGCCTCGATGGCCAGATCAAAGGCGCCGGGGGGAAGGTGACGGCTTCCCTTGAACAGCATGTGCTCAAGGAAATGTGCCATTCCTTCCTCACCGTCCTGTTCACTCACACTGCCGGCACGACACCAGAAATCCAGGCAGGTGAGCGGTGCATCCGGCATCTCAGCCATCACACAGCGTGCGCCATTGGCAAGGGACCAGTGGTCCAGTTCAGGGCCGGGGAACGGAGAGTTCAGAACTGCGTGGCAAAGTTCCATTCTGTGCCTGCTCGCCCTGATGCAGCCCCAGCCACCGGTTCCCGTTCCCGGACTGCATCCTCTGGTCTCCGCGCTTGCGGAGACAATCCGGGCTGCCCGCCAGTCACTGCCAGGTCTTGAACCGTTGCCCCTGGCTGAGGATCTGAGCTCGGTGCACGGCGAACTCGATGGTGAAACGCTGTTCATCGGCAACGAGCTGCACCGTTGCCAAGGGCTGCGCAAACTTCACCTTGAACTGGCCAGACTTGGCAACGGTCTGCAGATCCTTCACTGCGTCTGGTTTCCGGATCCTCACCACAACCTGCCCATTTTCGGAGCGGATGTTGTTGCGGGCCCAGCGGGTATTTCGGCCGCCATTGTCGATCTTTCCCCGACCACAGACTGCCTGCCCGATCCCATAAGCAAGGGGCTTGCCGGGATCGATTGGCCACCGTTCCGACAGGTTCGAGAACTGCCGGGATGGGGAACGATCTTCTCGGACAAGGTTTGCTTCATCCGTCCTGACGGCGCCGATGAGGAGACCGGTTTCAACAGGCTTGTCCGGGATTACCTGGAAGTGCTCTGCACCTGTGTGAACACCTCTGCTCCCGAACCTGCCGACGCGGTTTCTACCATCAGCAGATACGAAGGACAACTGAACTATTGCCTTCAGCAGAAACGCAACGACAAGACGCGCAGGGTGCTCGAAAAAGCCTTCAATCCCGAATGGGCCGATCGCTACATCGAACGTCTGCTCTTCGACAATCCTCCGCCGCCATGATCAATCGTTTCCGTGGCCCTGGAATCGCTGCAGGCATTGCTCTGATTGCAGTGTTCTGCTGGTGGTTCGTGCGATCGAAGCCAGTCCCAAACGGTCCAACAAGCTCAGGGCCCACAATCCAGAAAGCTTCGGAAACAACCGCTTCAAAAGCAGAAGCTGTCGCCGCGCTTGGGCAACTTGAACCCCTTGGTGATGTGCGACGTCTGGCAGCGCCAAGGGCGGGCATGGCCGGCACGCCCCGGGTGGAGATTCTGCAGGTTGCAGAAGGCGAACAAATCAAACGCGGCCAGGTGCTGGCGACATTTGATCACCACCTTGGATTGCTTGCCGATCTCGAGAGGGTGAATGCCAGCCTTCGCAGCCTGGAAAAAATGATCGAACTTCAGAATATTGAAGTTTCACGTTTCTCCAAAGCAGCCGATGCAGGAGCAGCAGAAATCGTGCTTGTTGATAATAAACGCGAAGAATTGATCAAAATGGAAGGCCAGCGAGATCAGGCATTGGCAGAGCGCAAGGGGCTCGAAAACGACCTGATGCTCAGTCAGCTGATTTCCCCTATCGATGGCATGGTGCTTCAGATCCATGCGAGAGAGGGTGAAAGGCCTGGAACGGAAGGCGTGATGCATGTCGGAGCCAGTCAGACCATGGAAGCTCGCATCGAGGTTTACGAATCAGACATCTCCAGGATTCGAATCAATCAACCCGTCCAACTGACCAGCGAAAACGGTGGATTCAATGGGTCCCTCAATGGTCGGGTCGTGAGAATCAGCCCTCAGGTCCAGCAACGCGACGTTCTGTCAACCGATCCAACGGGCGATGCAGATGCCCGTGTCGTCGCTGTTGATGTGGCACTTGACCCAGCTGATGCGGAACGCGTGAGTCGTCTATCTGGACTGAAGGTGATCGCCCGTTTCAAACCCTGATCCTCCGACGAGGGCAATTGCAGCCCAAGAAACGATAAACAATACCGCAACATTATAAGAAAATTTATAATTGCAACCTGACACATTTTCCCAATTTCCCAAGGCATGACAACAAAGATTTCATGAAAGAGCTGCACAAGAATTTGACCAAAAAACACAAAAGCAAAAACAATATGCAGCAAAAATAACATTAAGACTAGCCCACTACGCCGGAATCTCAAGCGCAAATGCAAATCTTTAATTACATTTTTAGACAAAACTCTTCTTGCCCATTGAATTAATGTTGCCTTAATAAAATCAGGAAAAACTATTAATTTGCTGGAAAACTTAAATTATTACCGCTCACTTCGCTATACAAACACGCAACAACAAGCCGACTACAACAGCCAAGCTGTCTCCCTGAAAGCTGACAAAAGATCGATCAAAATCGGCTCCAAACAGCAGCACTACCGATCAAAGCTTAAGAAAAAATAATTACTTAGTTGCGAAATAATAATCTTCTGCGCTCTAATTTTCAAACTTTGCTTAAAGTCTTTGACAACAAAAGCGAGGCAAAAATGGGAGATCAAGCAA
>NYUU01000053.1 GCA_002684175.1 Synechococcus sp. CPC35 | reverse complement strand
TTGGAATTCGAGACGATGAAGCAAGGCTTCGTTTTAGTGGTTTCAATCCTGTCCCCTACAAGGTTATTGTCTTTTTGGTCGCAGGTGCCCTTGCTGGAATATCTGGGGCTCTTTATACCATTCAATCTGGAATTGTGTCTCCGCAATATATGGCCATTTCAATGTCGATTGAGATGGTGATTTGGGTTGCGGTTGGAGGACGGGGAACTTTAATTGGCCCAATTATTGGTGCAGTACTTGTCAACTACCTTCGTAGTCTCGTGAGTGAGGCTCTGCCTGAGGCATGGCTTTTTGTTCAAGGTGGTTTGTTCATCTTTGTCGTTGTTCTGATGCCTGACGGGATCTACGGATGGTTCAAGAATGGTGGTTTGACACGAATGTTGGCAGCTTTTGGAATTGCCAAAAAGTCGCCGACTTACCCAAAGTTAGATCTTGATAAGAGCTTTTCTTCTTAGTGTTTTTCTTATTCGACCTTCTTTCTGTGTCCTAGTCCTTTGTTCTTCACTTTTGTTTGAATCATGTCAATTCCCATCCTTGAGCTAAATGATGTCAGTGTTGATTTTGATGGATTCTTTGCACTGACGGATCTTTCGATCAGCCTTGATCATGGTGAGCTGCGTTCGATTATTGGTCCCAACGGAGCTGGTAAAACAACTTTTTTGGATGTGATCACTGGAAAGGTCCGACCCACCAAAGGCGCCGTTCAATTGCGTGGTTCAAGCATCATTGGTTTGTCAGAGCAAAAAATTTCGAGATTAGGTGTTGGCAGAAAGTTTCAGACACCGCGTGTGTTTGAGAATCTTTCTGTTGCAAGAAATTTGGAGCTTGCTGCTTCACCGAGTAAAATGCCTTTCAGCTTAATGTTTGATAAGTTGAGTAATACGATTAAAGATGAAGTTCATCGTCTTATGGAATATGTGGGATTAGCACCCTTCGCCAAGGTTGATGCTGGTTCTCTGTCTCATGGTCAAAAACAGTGGCTCGCGATTTCTATGCTTGTTGCCCAATCTCCGGACATCATCCTATTGGATGAGCCTGTTGCTGGATTGACGGATGAAGAGACAAACAGAACGGCAGAATTGATTAAATCTCTTGCCGGTGAGCACACTGTTGTTGTGATCGAACACGACATGGAGTTCATTCGGGACCTTGGGGCTCCTGTAACAGTCTTACATCAAGGCCAATTGTTAACGGAGGGTTCTTTGGAAGAGGTGAAATCTGACCCTAAGGTTATAGAGGTTTACCTCGGACAAACTGAATAAAATTACTTAACTATCATCACCTCTAAAACTTGCGTTTATCATGGTACAACAAGCACAGGCGACCGCTCATCCAGTTTCCACCAAGACGATTTTAGAAGCTAAAAATTTAAATGTCTATTATGGCGAAAGCCATATTCTCAGGAATGTTGACCTGCATATTCCTGAGGGAGAGATGATCTGCCTGATTGGTCGTAATGGTGTTGGCAAGACAACGTTTTTGAAAACCATTATTGGCTTATTAGAGCAGCGTTCTGGGTCAATTGAATATGATGGTAAATTCCTGACCAATCAAGCGCCATACAAGCGAGCACGCAACGGCATTGGTTACGTCTCTCAAGGGCGTGACATTATTCCCCGCATTACTGTTCGGGAAAATCTAATGATTGGAATGGAATCCCTGCCCGGGGGGATGGGGCGTAATCGTCACATTGATCCTGTCGTGTTTGAACTGTTCCCGATTTTGGAGCAATTCCTCAATCGCCAGGGCGGCGACCTTAGTGGTGGTCAACAGCAACAATTAGCCATTGCCCGGGCTCTACTCGGAAAGCCAAAACTTCTGTTGCTCGATGAGCCAACGGAAGGGATTCAACCCTCGATCATTTTGGATATTGAGCGGGCCGTAAAAAGGATCATTGAAGAAACTGGGATCAGCGTTTTGTTGGTGGAACAACATCTTCATTTTGTAAAACAGTCAAGTTTTTATTATGCAATGCAACGAGGAGGAATTGTCTCCAGTGGTCCTACCTCTCAGTTGTCGGAACAAGTCATCCAGGAATTCCTTACAGTTTAAGCAAGTGTCTTACAGATATTGTTGAATTTAGTTGCGGCTGGTGATTCTTTCGAATTCACCTTCAGCAACATTTTTTTCTAAGCGTTTTGCCGTCTGGATTGAGATATGCAGCCAGTTCGGCATTGCTGTCGGTTGGTGCTGGGAGATGATCGACGAGGAGCCCGTTTTCATTCTCGTTGGTGTGATTCCTGTAAAACTCCATTCCTCGTTCTCAAGGGGCACAACCTCATGGATGTCAAAGACGAGAGCATTGCAGTGTTCAGTTCCATGGTCTTGCTTGCCCCTTAGACCAACCTTGAAATGAAGTGCTGATATTTTTGCTGAAATATTTCGGGAAGACCTATTGGCCAAGTACGAAAAAGGCACAGCATTGTTAAATGCTATGCCTTGAATACTAGGATTCACCGGCAAGGTAGGCNCCCGTGAATATTGTTTTAGATTTACACAATCACTTGGCGCCACTTAAGCCTGAGTGNCGCCAAGTGATTNAATTTTAGGTTGCAGTCGATANAGGTTCCGGCTTCGATGTCGCCACTCCGTTACTTGGCATAGGTCCTAATTTNACGCCGTCTGGATAATATTTCCAACCATCGCGAATCCTAATGTTGCTATCCCAAGGTAGCTTGTATTCTCCGTTGGCTAAATCCTTCACCCAGGTTAGATAGTTCTCTTTTTCGCCTCCCGGTTTTCCGACATAAGCCCTGCAGCCCAGGTTGAATATGTTGTTTTCAAGCGCCCAATTTTCTCTTGCTTTATCAACAAGTCGTGGGAACAGTTCGGCGGTTACAATTTCCCAGGGGTTGCGGTGGCCTTGTTGGATGACATTGCCGTCGTAGTTGCAAACTGTTCCTTCTCCGAAGTAATAAAAGACGCCATCGTATCCAGCCAGATTGACTGAAATGGTGTACATCAAGTTCTGCCAGGCATTGGTTCGGTTGGTCCAGATCCACTGATCGTTGACCTGCGTTGAATAACCTGAAATGCGGATATAGACGTTGGCTCCCTTATATGCAGCTTCGCGAGCTAACTCTGGGAACATGCCGTCGTGACAGATGCAGACTGCTAATTTTGAGCCTTTGGGGCCATCGCAGACAGGCATTCCATAATTTCCAGGAGACCACGGTTCGATTGGGACCCAGGGCTGAAGCTTGCGATAGTGGAGTGCAATCTCTCCATCCGAGTTGATGATGATGGCAGTGTTGAAGGGGGGTAGCGATGGATCATCGTTCTGCTCCATCAATGAAAAGACGCCCCAGACGTCATTTTCCTTGCATGCTGCTTTAAAGCGATCGATTTCCGGCGAATCAACCCGTAATAGCATTTCGTCATAGGTCCAGATCGCGGTGTTCAGGCCCTGGGTGGAATACTCAGGCATCACGATCAGATCGGCCTCCGGGTATCCAGCTTTCGTGCTGGCAACCGCTTTGCAGATCTGATCCACCTGGGTCTGAATGTCTGCCGGACCTTTGATAACGGGGACCGGATACTGAATCATTGCAACGAGCAGTGATTCCTCCCATGAGCTGACGCTTCCGGTGCTGGCCATGCGGTGATGAAATGAACCATTGATATGGTCAGCGACTGCCCCTGCTTAAGTTGTGCCATTTATGACATTTTTCGTCCTTAAGCATTGTTATTTCAAGGCGATGTTCTCTGTGAACATCTGCAGATTAATTGTCGCGAAAGTCACCTTTTCTGCAGAGATTGTCTGCTAAACGTTGGGCCCATACTGGTGCTTCTTCACGGCCTTTGTTTTCCGGTTCAGCGTCGAAGTGGATCAGAAGCTGCCAATCAGTTGCGCCACCATCGATTCCGGGTTGTTCTCCTTCTGCAAGTCTGCGGCCGTAGATGTTGTCATATTGCGGCCAATTTGGAAGATTCGGCATGCTGCAGATTGCATTGATTTCGATGATCTGCTTGTTCCCTGTTGTGCTCTTGACCCTGACGCCACCATCGAACAGTCCGTTGGGCTCCCCTGGTTTGAATGGATGCGTCATTTCAATGGTGATGTCGTCGACAACAACCAGGGCATCTCCGGGTTTTGCTTTGTGGCTTCTGACCTCGGGTGTCGCTGTTGTGCATCCCAGCAGCACTGTCATTCCAAGGCTCAGGCTCAGTCCTGTCCTGGCCTTAGTCAATCGATTGTTCATGCTGCGTACGGCGATCGCTTCTCGCCACAGTCTGCTCTTCTGCAGCATCGTTAATAAAGATTGCTTTTAGACGGTTTTGTTTCAGGGTGAGCTTTTCACGCTGCAGCTCATGGCCATGATTGATTGGTAGTTTTTGCTACTGAATCGTTCACCCTGATGCAGGGCGCTGTACGAGTCCGGCCATGGAACGGGGGTCTGGCTCTTCCTGAACCAAATTCCATCGCAAATCAGATGAACCAATCCAAATTTGGGGATCAAAAGGACGAGGTTTCCGCTTTACCTCTCCAGCCAAAGCAACTGCTCTATCGCAGGGAGGTGTTTGATTCACAGACGCGTTCCTTCATCCGTTCCAAAAAGACGGCAGATCTGCTTCAGCTTCACTCCAGGGATTCTGCTTCGAACCGGCCTGTGCAACCCGGTGGTTTCCTTCGGTCCAGACGCACGGCTGTTCTGTTGGGAATCATCCTGCCTGGAGAGGTTGAGTCTTCTGAATATAAGTCTGATTGATTCTGTTTTTTGATTAGGTGCCCATAAGGTGTTGATTTCATTCGCACCAGTGTGGACTTTAAAAGCTTGATTCTGATCTGTTCTCAGCATTTGCTGAAGACGCTCTGAATGCAACACTCACGCGCCATCAGCAAGCCAGGGCTGTGTTGGCTGCTGATTCGTGTTGGATGGCGTATTCGGCGACGTCGGCTCGGATGTGGAGCATCTGTCCCTGACCAGACATTCTCCAGATTTCCAGGCGTCCATCTTCCGGTGCCTTGAACCAGTGCAACTCTGTCGGCATGACAACCCTCTCGTGGTAAAAGTGTTTCGCTCCGATGCATTTCAAAATCACCATTTTGTTGGTGACATTGCGATAAACGCACTCAACCATTTGATCTTTTGACGAAGAATATAGCTTGACCCTTTTGTGGCATTTCAGGTGTTGGATTCGTAACCAAATGAGCCATGCATCAGGTTTTTTTATGTGGCCTGATGCCAGATCTTCATTTCAGTATTTGTTGTAACTATTCGGTGTCGTTGTTGCGCCGCTTGTGATGTCTAAGGAGTTTTCCGTGCAGGCTCTTTCTTCTTGATTGGGAGAAGTAAATGTTTTCTGGTAGTGGCTGCTGCACTCTTGTATCTGGTTGGTTTCGGCCGCTACAAAATGATTCTCCCAGTGGCCTATTGCAGTCTGATTGGGGTTGTTTGGATTCACAGGCGGAATTGTCATTGCGTTGTTGATGAAACAAAACTTCTTGGATTTACTCTGCAAAATCTGTCCAGTTGATGAGAATGACCATGACGAGTGGTATTTCGTTGGCATTGACCCAACAGTTCGAGCTTGAACGTCTGAATCGTGCGATTGATGCCACCGGTGATCCGGATCAGTTGCAATTAATTGCGCAGCAATTGCTGCAAGCCTGGCAGGCCCAAAAGGCAGCAACAGAGTGGGTTAATCGTCAACAAAATTCGGGTATCTGACTCCTTCTTCGTGGAGTTGGCTCAATCAGGCCGCAAGACTCGCAGGTGTCTTTCGCGGGGTTCTGCAACTCGGACGCGTTGGACGTTGAATTAAATTTGTTAAATGATTTTTATGCCGATCTGCCTGACCTGCGCGGCCCAGATCGGCCTGCAAGGAGGGATTGCAGCTCCGAAGTCGGGACCAGCTTGGAAGTTGATGGGCGATCGGAGATTCCATCAATCTGCGGAGTCCTGGGCGCAGAAGGTTGGCAAACCGATGAACTGACAGCTCTTCACTGTGTCGGTCATAGGGCAGTCGATTGATGGCGGAGTCCAGGCCGAACTGACGAACCCGGTCTTCACCGACCCTTCGATAGAGCACTTCCAGCGTCGGAAGTTGATCGAGCGACATCACGCAGCCTTCGTGTTCCATCAGCCCCCGCAGAACCGTTCCAAGGATTTCGCCTGCCATGCGTTGCAGACCTTCGTTCGGCTGGGCGCCGAGTCCCTTGTGTTTGTGATCGAACAGACCCAGATCCACCTGGGCGATTCGACTGGAGGCCACATGTCGATACACCTCGGACAGCAGCCCAACCTCCAGCCCCCAGTCGGAGGGAATCCGAAGGTTCATGGCCAGATCTGTGGTGAAGGCGAATTCTCCAGCCAGTGGATAGCGGAATCCCTGCAGGTAACGGAGGTACGGAAGTGGTCCGAAGATCTGCTCCAGGCTTGCCAGCAGCGGGCCGACGAACAGACGGGTCGCCCTTCCCTGAAGGGCTTGTGTTTCCAGGGACAGGCGGCTGTAGAACGCCTTGACGTATGCCACGCCATGGGAGCTGTCCAGAAGTGGACGCAGCATTCGTTCCGGGTAGGACGATCCGAAGGTTCGGATGTCGGCATCGAACAGCCCCACCACCTCCGAGTCCTGGCAGGCCACGCCCAATCCCTGCCACACCGCCCAGCCCTTGCCGGGCGGTCCGGTGACCTCAAGCCCAAGATCAGTCATTGATTCCAGCAGGTCTCTGACTGCAGGCCCGTTGGTCCAGTGCACCACCACCGGGAACGGCATGCCGGTGAAGAACGCTTCCGCGTGTGCAACGTCTTCAGCGCAGTCGGCAGAGAGGGCAATGACCAGTTTGTTCAGTCCCTTGAGACCGCTCAGGGTGTCGCGAATCAGAGCCAGGGCGGGTCGATGGAATTCCTCCATCAGGCATGGGATCAGAAGGGTTGTCGGTCGTTGTCCCAGTTCACGGTTGAAAACTTTCGGGTCAAGATTGCCGAGGCTGTAGTCGTGAACCGTGGTGATCAGACCCTGCTGAAAGTCCATGCTGTGTTCATTGCGACATTAAAGGCAGAGTTCCTCCTTCATACCTGTGAGGTGTGTTGGAGTGTTTGATGCAGACACCGCGCGAAGAAACGCTGCGGAGGCTGTTGCGTGATCTCTACCCAGAGGAGTCTTCCGTTGATTCCCAGGAGTTGTCGTCGCAATTGCTGCAGATCCTGAGCCGGATATCAAGAGATNCCGANGTTNAGGGGTCGTTGGAGCGTTGGTGNGGTGACGATGCNCTGCTGATCACCTACGCCGACTCGGTGACGGATGACGGTGTATCGGCACTTCAGAGCCTTACCGGTTTCATTAACCGACATCTGGGATCGTTCGCTTCGGTNATCCATGTGCTCCCGTTTCTGAAATCCACAAGCGATGGTGGATTTGCGGTTGCCAGCCATGACCAACTCGAGGAACGTTTTGGTGACTGGCCTGATCTGAGNGCTCTGGCTGANGGGCGTCGTCTGATGGCGGATCTGGTGCTGAACCACGTTTCGGCNTCNCANCCCTGGGTGCAGCAGTTTCTGCGTGATCAGGAGCCCGGTCGCTCCTGTGTTCTGGCGGCCGGGCCGGATTCCTGTTGGNNNNAGGTGGTGCGGCCACGCAGTTCAGCCCTGTTCACCCAGCTCAGCGGACCCAACGGGCGCCGGCAGGTGTGGACCACCTTCGGNCCTGACCAGGTCGACCTGGACTGGTCCAGTCCGCAGGTGCTNCTGGGTTTCGCNCGACTGCTGCAGCGCATGGCTCTGCANGGGGTGCGCTGGCTGCGGCTCGATGCTGTCGGGTTCATCTGGAAGCAGCCTCANACCAGCTGCATTCATNTGCCNCAGGCCCATCAGCTGGTTGAACTGCTGCGGCTCCTGCTTGAACAGATCTGCAGTGATGGTGTTGTCGTCACCGAGACGAATGTTCCCGAGCAGGAGAACCTCTCGTATCTGCGGACNGGTCGGGAAGCGCATCTGGCCTACAACTTCCCGNTNCCGCCTCTGCTGCTCGAGGCGACGGTCAGTGGNCGTGCGGATCTGCTNAATGACTGGCTCTGTCGCTGGCCCCAGTTGCCGCATCAGACGGGTCTGCTCAATTTCACGGCCTGTCACGACGGCATCGGACTGAGGCCTCTGGAGGGNTTGATGTCGGATCAGCGGCGTCTTCGCCTTCTGATCGGCTGCGAGCAGCGGGGTGGNNTGATCAGTCACCGCCGGCTCAGTGATGGTGTGGAGGTNCCNTANGAGATCAACATCAGCTGGTGGAGTGCGATGGCTGACGGGGGCATNGATCCAGCCCATCTNCAGCGGGAACGTTTTNTGCTGACNCAGTTGCTNGTGATGGCNNTGCCTGGGGTCCCGGCGTTTTATCTGCCGGCTCTGATGGCCACNCCCAATGATNTGGCCCGCTTCCGGCGCACCGGTCAGCGCCGGGATCTGAACCGGCCNCAGTTCAGANCNGAAGCNCTGGAGCGCCGACTGCAGGATCCGGACAGCGATNTCANGGCGGTGCTNGCCAANCTGCGNCANGCNCTGGCNGTNCGTGCTTCGCTGCCGCCTCTGCACCCTGATGCTGATCTGACGGTGCTCAGTCAGGGGCGCTTGGACCGGGTGATTCTGCGGCGNGNNCGGGAGGGGCAGACGCTTCTGGCGGTNCACAACATGACTTCATCGCGGNTGACACTGCGACTGAGCCGCTACGGGGAGGCTGAGGATGCGGTCTGGACCGATTGCCTGAGTGGAGAGGTGCTGCACACAAACCGGCTTCACTCCCTNGAGCCTTATGCGGTGCATTGGCTGATTCAGCGATGACAGNACGTTCTTGCGCCTGGTGGGTCGTCACTGATCTGGACGGCACCCTGNTGGACGATCACTACGACTGGNCTCCGGCGGAGTCGGTGATTCGCTGGCTGCAGTCCCTCGCTGTCCCGGTGATTCCCTGCACNAGCAAGACAGCGGAAGAGGTGCGTCTTTTTCGTCGGAAGGCAGGCCTGCGGGACCCTTACATCGTGGAAAACGGCGGGGCGATTCATGGAGANGATGCGGCGGGCNAACCATGGGAGCAGGCCCTCGGACCCGGCTGGCGAGAGCTGAAACCGCATCTNCNGGCTCTTGAGGTCTCACTCGGGGAACCGCTNCGGGCCCTGGATGAACTCAGCGAAGAGGAGGGCNGTCAGCTGCTTGGGCTNTCCGGGGAGGCNCTGCTGCAAGCNCAGCGCCGNCAGTGCAGTGTCCCCTTTGTNCCGCCNTCNGAGTGANGCNNGGGANCNNCTTGCAGCTCTNGCCTCAGNCCNNGGNNTGTCGGTGGTGCAGGGNAACAGGNTGGGCCATCTGCTCGGNNGATCNGTNAGCAAGGGCAATGCACTGGCGGTGCTNAAGCAGCGNCTGAANGCANAGGGTGTGTCTGTGCTGGCCCTGGGCGATTCACCGAACGANCTGCCGTTACTGGAGGTGGCGGACATTGCGGTGGTTGTACCCGGACGGGATGGCCNCNATCCGNCTTTGNTCGANGCTGTGAACCGGGGCCGGTTTCANCTGGCNANNGCGCCCCACGCTGAAGGCTGGGCGGANGCCGTGAGGCGNATGCTTCCGNTCTGATCGNTTNGAGGAGTNTCTTTNTGACCATTTCGGTCTGACTCGTTGNNTGATCAGAGAATTTTTGATNATCAGAGCATTGGANTGTCGGNTCCTCCGGGTTCGTAGAAGTTGATGCTGGAGGGCTTCAGATTTGGTGCTCCTTCAAGAATGGCCANNAGGCCNCCCTGGCNNCCCAANCCNGGNTTTNNNCCATTGGCNTTGAAATGCATTTCTCCNGTATNNNTGTTGTAAATNACGTCNGAACTATATTTGTGCTGAGCTTGGAGATGTTAGTGCTTTTGGTTTTAAGTAGATTAATATCTCTCTGGCTGTTGGAGGATGATTTGTGGTCGATGCCGATC
>NYUU01000052.1 GCA_002684175.1 Synechococcus sp. CPC35 | reverse complement strand
GCACGGCTTGGGCTGAATGAGGTCGTCGGAGATGCTCTCGCTCACGCCATGAAAACCATTACTAGGCAGCAAAAGAAGCTGATAAGCATCAGGCTACCGAAAGTTGAGAATATCACTATATTCGAAGTCGACTTATTGACATAGAAAGAGATAATTGGCTGTCCATAAGAATAGCGCAATTGCGCAAATTACGTGTTGCCATGATGACTTACATGCAAATGCGTGAGTGCATTGCGAAGCCGACATATTCGAATCAATTACCGATATTTTGGCCTTGAATTGACCCTGTGACTATTAATCACTTATTTTATTTACTCATTCGCCTGCGCTGATGGCATTGGATTTGCTCCTTCCGTCCATCCGGCGTGATCAGCGGATGTTCTGGATTCATGCCGGACCTCACAAAGCGGCGAGCAGCTACATCAAAGAGCGACTGCGGCAGAACCGTGATCCTCTGGCAGCACAGGGTGTACTTCTTGATGGAGAACATAACCATCTGGCCAAGGCTGTTCGCCTGGGTGACCATCAGGTGCTTGAACAACAGCTGTCTTGTTTGCCACAGGGTGTCCATCGGATTCTGCTGAGCAGTTCATCACTGGATACGCAGCTTCTGAAATCTGATGTTCTGGAGAAACTTCAGACCCTATGTGGACGATATGGCTTCAGCCTTGGGGTCAGTTATGTCATCCGGGAGCAGCACTCCTGGATTAATTCGATTTACTGCCATCGCGTGCGCCGTTTCCGGGTGACCCCGACTTTTCCTCAATACTGCGAAAGCATCATGCGGGATTCGAAGGGATGGGATATCGACTACGTCTCCAAATTTCAAAGACTTGAACAAACTCCTGGTCTCACAAGGCTGTTCCTGCCCCTGTCCAGGCAGGTGACGACTCCGGACCCATTTCTGGCCCTCGTGTCTGCTCTGGATCTGGATCAACCTGATGGTCCAGATGGCTGGCAAGAGGGGCGCCCCACCAAAGACAACATTCAACCCGGGACGCGGGGGATCTGGATGTCCAGCCTTTGCCGTGAACTGGTGGTGAAGTGTGGTGTGGACCCAGCCGCTCTGAGAGGGGTTGGCAAGGTGATTCGCGACATCGCCATTGAACGGAGCTGGGATCGGGAAACCTTCAATGGTTTTGATCAATCGCTCCTGAATCGACTCAACACGTTCTATGCCGATTCAAATGAGCTGTTCGCACAGCGTCATTGGGGTGTGTCCTGGAAGCAATTGTTTCCTGAACGTCCTGCGGCCCAGAGGGTCTACCTCGGGCCAGGTTCAGATTCGGAACGCCAGGAGATGCGTCAGTTGATGGTGCTGGCCTTGCGGCGTCTGGGTTTCCCCCTGCGCCGGCGCAGGAGGTTTTTCAAGTTGTACGACGCTGCTGTCTGTGGTTGATCGGGTTCAGCCAATGCCCTCGCGCCTGAACTCCTTCCAGGCGAGTCGGGGAGCACTCCACAGCGTCAGAAGCACTAGCGGGGTGACAGGAACGGCAGCGATCACAATGAAAGCCTGAAGAGCGTTGATGGATGTGGGATCGCTCAGGCTGGTGCCGACACGGAGTAGCACCAGAGTGAGGCTGCCGATCATCAAGGCCCAGAAGAGGCGGAGTGGTGCAGGGGGTTCGTTCCGGCTGCTGACAACCATGGCTGCGGCGTAGCTCATCGAGTCGGCGCTGGTGCACATGAACAGCACCACCAGCAAAAGGCCAATTGGAATTAAAAGTCCAGACAGGGGCAGTTGATTAAGGATCGTCAGCAATGTGGATGCTGCGGCATTCATCCCGTCACTCTTAAGTGCACTGGTGATGTCCGCACCATTCAGGTCCAGGTACATCCCTGTTCCCCCAACAAGTGTGAACCAGAGGTTGGTGACCAGTGGGCAGAGAATGGCCACCGCAAGCACCAATTCCCGGATACTGCGACCACGGCTCACTCCAGCGGTGAACAGGCCCATCAGTGGCGCGTAGCCAAGAAACCAGCCCCAGAAAAAGATTGTCCACCAGTTGAGCCATTCGCCTGTCGTGGCATTGCGAGGAAGGAGGGCCATCTGGGGGAGATGAACCAGATTGCTCAGCAGGCCGCTGAAGAAGTGCTGGATCAGCCAAAGTCCTGGACCCAGCAGCAGCAGCCCAGCCGCCAGGGCGATGGTGAGCCACACGTTGAGTTCCGACAGCCATTTGATGCCTTTCTGAATGCCGCTGACGGTGGACGTGGCAAAGACAGCAGTCAGTAGGACCACCACGAGCGATTGCAGACCAGCACTGTTGGTGAGCCATGGCAGCTGGCCCGCAGCATCGCTGAGCTGAAGGGAGAGGAACCCCAGTGGTCCCACGGTGCCGGCAATGGCTGCGACCACCGAGAGCCCATCAGCGAGATCACCGATGGGTCCATCCACCCAACCCCTTGGCAGCACAGTCACCAAAAGGGTGCGGGGGCGTAGAGGCTCGCCACGCCGTTCCAGGATCGAGAACGTGATGGTGGTTGTCGTAGCGACAAGGGCCCAGGCGAGAAATCCCCAGTGCAGAAAACTCACGGCCAGGGCTGGATCCACGGCCGCAGCTGTCTTCCCCTCAACCCCTGCTGCCTGGAAAAGAGGCGATGGGGTGAGGTAATGAAACAGCGGTTCAGCCGCGGACCAGAACACGCCGCCACCGGCGAGCAGTGTGCAGATCAGAACCGCGCACCAGTCGAAGAACTTCAGGCTCGGTTTCGCATCCACTCCTCCAAGCCGCACCCGACCCACCGGACTGATCGCCAACGCGATCGCGACCAGGAAGATCAGCACGACCATCCACTGCCAGACGCCTCCGAGGGCATTGCTGACCACAGCCTTCCCTTCTTCCGTGAACTGCTTGGCAAGTGCCAGGTCGACAGCGGACACCAGAAGAAAGATCAACAGTGGAACGGCGCCGACCCAGAGCGGTGGCTGGCTCCACCATGGGCGGTTGCTGGTTGGTGATTCAGACATTCGTTCAGAAGCGAACGGCTTCGCGTTGATGGCTCCAGCAGGAGAGATCAACCGCGGTGGACTCATTGCGAGCCAGCCTGGCCAGGGAATCCCCGATCAGCGGCGCGAACTTGAAGGCCTGACCCGAGCCTCCGGCGAACAGGCTGAGTTTGGAATTGAGACGATCCAGCACGAAGTTCACATCGCTGGTCATCGAATAAGGGCTCATCACCGTTTCCACCCGCTCCTGCACGCCCTCAACCGAGTTGAACAGGAAATGATCCAGCAACTCCACCAGTCGCACCGGGGGTTCGGTGTCCATGGCATTGGGGTCGGCGACCCGCAGCTGCTTGGGGGCCCAGTCGATTCCTGCCTTGATGCGAGGCCGGCCGTCTTCGCTGTGGCTGAGCACAGGAAAACCGTAATAAAGGCCTCCGTCATCCCCGCGTTCCTGTTGAAAACAGAACCACTGCGGATAACGCTCCTGCAAGGAGGGATCAACGGTGTAGTGAGCCCAGAGCATCGGCCATACCTCCAGTTTCGGAGCCAGTCCGAGAGGGGCCAGCAGCAGCTGGCTCCAGATGCCGCTGGTCACCACCACTTGCCCGGCGCTGATGTGATGCCCGTTTTCAAGGGTCACCCCGCCTCCGTCTGAATCGATTCCGGCAACGGCGCAGTGCTCGATCAGCATCTGGCCGGCATTGCGGGCGGTTCGGGTCCAGTGGGCGATCACCCTGTCGCTGCGAACCGCACCGGCTGTGGGTTCGAACAGGCCGGTGAACTCCGGCTTCGGCTTGAGCGGGAAGCGGGCGGCGATCTGCTCGGAGCTCAGCGCTTCATAAGGAATGTTCTGTTCATCCATCACCCTGCGAGCGCCTGGGATAGATCCTTCAATGGTCTCCTCATCCCAGCTTTCGCCGTAGAAGAGCAGCCCGTGGGTATCCCGCAGCTGCTCGCCGGCGTGATTCTCTTCCTCCCGCCAGAGCCGGTTGGCCTCCTGAGCCAGTCGGCACAGCACCGGGTCTGAGTACATCTCCCGGAACATCCGGGTTTCGCCGAAGCTGCTTGCCCTTGCATTGGCGAGGGTTCTGGCCTCCAGCAGCACCACGTCGCTGATGCCATGCCTGGCCAGGGAGGCCGCACAGCTCAGGCCTGCCATGCCTCCTCCGACAATGACGACAGCAGCCTGATCAGGCGGGGAAAGGGATGGGCTCATTCGCTGTCTCCGAAGCTGAGGCCGATGGGATCCCGCGATGGTTCCGCTGCCACTTCGACAAGAGCGGCTCCAACCGACAGTCCCTGCTCCCGCTGACTCAGATAGTTGATGGCCCGCTGACGCACTTCACGACGGACAAAGGCATAGACGTCCTCCGCACCGGCATCCCTCCAGGCCTCAGGTGAGAAACGCTCGATGGAGTCGGCGATCACGGCGCCGGCATTCACCAACGGATCCGGCAGGACACGTATTCCGCGGCGGCGCAGACCATCGGCCAACTGGGGTGTCTGGAACGGAGCATTGGCTGCCGGGACAACGGCACTGGTTTGAAGGGCTTCGGCCATCTCCGCATTGATCAGACCAGAGATCGAGCAGGGCAGCAACAGGTCGAGTTTCAGTTCCCACCAAGGACAGCTGCCGGGAAGGGGGGTCGCGCCGGGGATGGCTGCACGGTCACGACTCAGATCAACGGTGAACACGGTCCAGCCGTGGTTCACCAGGGTGCGGGCGACGGTTCCTCCCACTGCGCCGCAGCCGTGCACCAGGGCCCGGCCTGGGGACGCATCACTGAGATCTGCTTCCAGAACAGCTTCGAGAGCACCCAGTGTTCCGTGCGCTGTTGCTGCACTGGCGTCCACCGGACTGCCCACCGCAGCAAGGACATGGGGAGTCAGTGCCGTCAGGCGCTCCATGTCCTCAAGGCTGGTGTTGAGGTCGCAGCCGGTGATCATCGCCCCACCGAGGGACTGCAGCAGATCAGCCGTGACGCTGATCAGTTCATCCTTCACCGCGGTTGGTTCCGTGGCTCTTGCCACGATCTTGCCTCCAGCGAAACCGGTGCCGTACAGGTCGTGCTTGTGGGTCATCAGTCCCGCCAGCCTTTCACCATCAGCGATGCAGGCCTCATCACTCGGGTAATTCAGGAGTCGCAGGCCTCCGTTCGCAGGTCGTTGCGCATCCGTGTCCTCCGCCACCACGAACACCGAAAGGTGATCGGAGATGTGTTCCGCCAGCACCGAAACATTCGGAGCGGGCTTGGTCTTCGTTGTCATGAGGCGACTTTCTCCATCATCTGGTGATGCTCGACGTAGTCGAGGCTCCACTCGCTGGGGGCGTCCGCGATGCGCTGCCTCAGCTCGTCGTACACCCGATCCGCCGCGGCCTCCCCCGCAGCACTGACGAAGCTGTGGCGGCTCCAGCTGCGGATTGTCGCCATCAGGCCATCAGCGAAGGCTGCGGTGTCGCCGTTTTCGTTCCAGCGCCTGCGGTAAGGGCAGGTCACGTAAACCGTCCGCTCGTCCACCAGGCGAAGGCCGTTGCGATAGGCAGCTGAAGTGTCGTCCTTCAGCGGCGCCATGAATTCCTCCGGTGATTTGTAGAAGTTCAGAACCGTTCCCTGCTGGTACTGCTCCTCGCTGATGACCCCTTCATCGGCCAGCCGCCGCCAGATCTGATGCAGCTGGTCATGCACATTGCGGGTCTTGCCACCGTTGTGGCCCAGATAGAGCCCATCGTTGTCCCGTGAAAGGTTCACCGTCAGCAGGCGCCCCCCCACCTTCAGTTCCCGGCTCCGCAGCTCAAGGATGTAATTCCAGTCCTTCATTGCCTGGGTGGTGAACCGCTCCAGAGCATCCGCATCCCCTGAAGCCAGAACATGGGTATGGCTGTTCAGGGGGCCCGGCGATTGGCTCAGCCAGTGCATGGCTGTTGCCGAAAAACCGAAGCTCACCGTGCCTGGGGCAACGGAGGGTTCATAGAAGCTGCGTGCGCTGACAAGCACAGTTGGCTTTGCTTTCCGGGGGATCTGCTGCGCCAGGTTCTCCGCCAGGGCCACATTGTCGTTGCTTGGAAGGTCGTTGCCAATCAACGTCAGATGGGCCTGCGGCTGGTTTGCATGCAGTCGATCCAGGACCTTGCTCCAGAGACCGACGGCAGTGCCTCCATCGGCGGCTCCGTAATCGATAAGAACGTGACTGTCAGAGGCAGCCAGTTGATCAACACAAGTCAAGGCCCAGTCCGAAGCGGCATCGATGCAGAGGAGTGCGCCTTCGGTCTGCGCGCTGTAACCAGTGGTCATGGCAATGGCCATGAACCTCGTCAGCGTCAGGGGTCACCGTACAGGAGTCGATTNTNNGNGCTNCGTGACAGAAGTCACNTGGGNNCCGTCAATTGCTTGCGANCAGNTGTCGCAGTGGTGNTTCAAGCAGGGNGAAGGCCTTGCCGCGGTGGCCATGGTGTTTCTTGGTCGNGAGNGTCATCTCNGCGNAGGTGCGTCCGGTGTTGCTCACTTCAAAGATCGGGTCNTAGCCGAATCCCNGATCGCCCCGAGGCGACTGGGTGATGCGGCCGTCNCAACGTCCCTCNACCTCCACNAGCACNGTNCCATCAGGAGCNGCGATACAGAGTGCTGCNCAGAAANAGGCGCTGCGGTCTGCGGCATCCTTCAAAGCATTNAGCAGCTTCGCGATGCGCTCNGGATCCGTCGGGGCGTACCGGGCCGANTGAACACCAGGCGCCCCATCGAGGAACTTCACACTCAGCCCNGAGTCATCGGCAAGAGCCCATTCCCCTGTNGCGGCTGCNACAGCTCGGGCTTTGATCCGTGCATTGGAGGCGAAGCTGGACCCGGTCTCCTCCACNTCNNTTCCCTGGGGCTGTGCCNGNACGTCCAGGGGNAGANGCTGGAGAAGCGCCTGGAATTCCAGGATNTTGCCGGCGTTGCCGCTGGCGATGACAAGGACTCTCATGTCGATTCCGCNTAGCGTTTCGCCCAGGCCAGCACTTCGGAGACCCTCTGATCATCNGGTGCTTCGCAATAGAGGCGCAGCAGAGGTTCCGTGCCGGAAAAACGNAGCATCAGCCAGTGGCTGGGGCCCAGTCGCAGCTTGATGCCATCGGTGCGGATCACCTCNNTNACCGGAACGCCNGCCACGGTNTCNGGAGCGGATTGCTCGAGTCGTGTTTCCAGNCGCTNGCGGGCNCTCATGTCGGCCAGACGCAGATCCANCCTGTCGTAATGNCTTGCCCCGCCATTNTGANGCTGCAGTTCATTCAGNCGGNCGCCAAGGGGCTGCCCACCNTCCACNAGTGCTTCGAGCACCAGCATCGCGGCGAACAGCGCATCCCGTTCCGGCAGATGCATGCCGAAGCCCACGCCACCGGATTCCTCTCCACCGATCAGCACCTCATCGGCCAGCATTTCGGAAGCGATGTANTTGAAACCCACAGGCANTTCACGAACCTCGCGNCCCTGGNCNTCNGCCACCCGACGCATCAGATCTGAGCCACTCACGGTTTTCACAATGCAGCCCGGCAGCTGCCGAACCCGCGCCAGATGATCAATCAGCAGCGGCATCAGCAGCTGAGTGCTGCAGAACCGGCCGCTTTCATCCACGGCCGCGATGCGATCGCCGTCCCCATCGAACACCAGGCCGACGGCNGGGGTTCCTGCCGATGTGGATGACTGAACCGCTTCGATCAGCTCCCTGAGATACGGCGCCAGAGGTTCAGGGGGATTACCTCCGAACAGGGGGTCGCGCTCACTGCGGATCTCCTCAACCAGTTGATGTCCTTCCGGTCCAAGCAGGTCCTTCACGCAACCTGCGGCGGAACCGTGCATCGGATCGACGATCACCTTCAGGTTCATCGCCCTGAGGCCGCTGATCAGGCCAGGGATGTTCAGTTTGCGACGCAGACCGTCCAGGTGGTCTCCCCGACCATCGAAGCGAGCCACCGAACCCTGGATCGGGGCTGTGATTCCTCCNGCCGCCANTCGGCGTTCCACGGCCGCTGTGAAGTCGCCTTCCACNGAACCGCCGAAAGGTCCCTTGATTTTCAATCCCAGCCATTCCGGAGGGTTGTGGCTGGCGGTGATCACCANNGCACCCAGGGCCTGACGNTCCACNACCGCCCAGCTGCAGGCTGGTGTNGGNACAGNTGTTTCGGTGAGCAGCGGTTCAAGTTCACAGCCACGAACCGCTGCTGTGATCGCTTCCGCCAGTTCCGGCGCCANGAAGCGGCGGTCGTAACCGATCACCACCGTGCGGCTCTGCAGATCNGCAGGGGCACGGTGGGCCAGCTCCTGTGCTGCNGCCNCAGCCACCGGCAGCAGACGTTCCACAGTGATGTCAACACCAAGGACACCACGCCAGCCATCGGTGCCGAATTTGATCGAAGAGGGGCCTAAGGGCAGAGGAGCCGGGGCCATGGNAACGGTTGCGCTGNGCTGGATCTAGCAGCTGTTGGCCGTAGGGTCAGCTCATGGGTGCCACCCCGCCTGCCGACAACGTCCTCACCGACCGCTTGCTGCGCAGTTGGCTGCGTTGTCGTCGCAAGGCCTGGCTGGATCGTCATGGCGACCCAGCCGATCGTCGCTGGACGGCGCATCGAACGCTTCTGCTGAATGATCAGCAACGCTCTTTCGTGGCGCTGATGCCCCGCAAGCCAGGCCACGGAGAGCTCTCCTGCATTGAAGGCTGTGATGGCGTTGTCGGTCTGAGGCTGAAGGGTGTTGGCCCCGCTGGAGAGCACCTTGAAGCACACCCTCCTCTGCTTGTCCGCGTGAAAGGCCGGAGCCGATGGGGTGCTTACGCCTATCAGCCCGTTCTCGCACGCCAGGGACGACGTCTCACCCGTGAGCATCAGCTGCCGCTGGCCCTCATGGCCCTGCTGCTGGAGCAGCATCAGCAATGCGCTGTTCCGGACATGCTCGTCCTGGGCTGGGATGGTCGTGGGCTGGTTCGGGACCGGGTCGGATTCTCCAAGGGTCTGCGCCGCCAGCTGGCGGATGCTCTCCGCAAACTCAGCACGGATCTCGCCAGGGAACAGCCACCGGCATTGGCCGCTGATCGCCGCAAGTGCTCACTCTGCAGCTGGCGGGATGCCTGCGACGCAGTGGCCGCAGCTGAGGGACATCTCAGTGAGGTGAGCGGGATCGGTGGGAAACGGCGAGAGATACTCCTGGAACTTGGTATCCATGGGCTCTCCGATCTGGCGGCAGCGGATCCAAGCCATCTGGCCGCTCGGATGGAGCGCTTCGGCGAACAACATATGGAGGTGGCGCAGGATCTCGTCGCCCAGGCCAGGGCGCAGCGCGACGGACGGGCGGAGCGCCTGGATGCATCGGCTGCTCTGCCCGAACTTGCCGGAGCGCCAGGGGTGCTGCTGTATGACATCGAATCCGATCCGGATGCCCGTCACGATTTTCTTCACGGATTCCTGTGCATGCGCCGCGGCCCTGAAGGCGGATGGGATCCGCTGACAGCGCAATACCAACCTCTTCTTGCGTTGTCAGTGCAGGAAGAATCCCTCTGCTGGGATCGCTTGAAGCGGCTGCTGAACCGCTACCCGGACTGGCCTGTTCTCCACTACGGAGAGACAGAAGTTCAGTCTTTGAAACGTCTTGCGGAGCGACAGGGCGAACCCGAGTCGGTTTTTCAGGGGATGAACCGACGCCTGGTTGATGTGCATGCCCGCGTGCGCAGTCACTGGCGACTCCCCCTAAAGAGCTACGGCCTGAAGGCGGTGGCGGCCTGGCAGGGATTTCACTGGAGCCGGCCGGGAGTGGATGGGGCAAGAGCTCTGCTGTGGTGGAGACAGTGGCATGGGGATGGCCCCAACCAGCGGGGCAGTCGTCACGGACTTCGCTGGATCTTCGATTACAACCGTGATGACTGTCTTGCCACCTGGGCAGTGGCTGAATGGCTGCTGCTCCAGGACGCAACCATCCATGGTGATCATCCCGGAGGATCCTGAAAGGCTCGTGGCCGGCTCAGCTGCACCGCCTGGCCTTCAGGGCCATGAACCTCCCCAGCCTCCAGGTGTTTTCGACGCACAAGGGCCAGTCCGATCCAGCCTGCGTCCGTTTGGATGCTGCTGGTGACGCTGCCGACTCGATCACCCTCAAGCAGCAGCTCTGCTCCGGTCTTAAGCACCTGATCACAGTGCCAGTGACGCAGCTTTTGCTTGACTCCAGCCCGGCTGATCAGTTTGGCCATGGTTTCCTGACCGAGATAACAGCCTTTTTTAGTGCTCACCCGATCGATCAGACCCAGTTCGAGGGGATTGGTGTCCCCATTCAGTTCGCCGGGACCGGGTGGACAGCCCTCTCTCACACGCCACTGCTCCAGGGCCGAATCGTCCGCCGCTCCGCCTGAGCACCAGCTTTCAGGGACTGCTGCATCCTGATCCAACCAGACGGTTGCCGCACCTTCATCCAGAGNCTGGATNCGCCGTTGCNTTCGGATCGGNTGCANCCGCACGCCGTCCGCAGGNAAGATCACCCGNTCGAANCCCNNGGCCACNGCNGCGTCATCNCCNGNAAGAACAAGGACNTCAGCACCGCANGAATNGAGTCGGATCTCCAGCAGAGCCTGCAACCGCCCTGTTGNGCTGAGCCANCAGCTCTGCAGCAGGNCTCCCTCNGACACCGACATCAGATCAGCACTGGTCTGTCCTTGNAGGAAACGCAGGGCTCCCTTNCCCTCCAGCCGCAGCATCGGAAAGGTGNCGTCCCAGTGNAGAGNNCCGCTCATGGTGCTGCACACCCGGAGATTTCAGACAGCCTGAACAGGCTGATCANCTCCAGGGAAGCCGCCGCCATCGCNGCTNCCCCACCTTCCTCACGATCCACGATCGTCACCACGCGNCGCACGGNGTAACCGGCTTCCCGCAGTTTGTTCACGGCTTTGATCGACGANCCACCGGTTGTGACCACATCCTCNANNACNGTGATCANNGTCCCNGGTNCCGGCAGAGGACCCTCCAGCCANGCANCCGTTCCATGGCCCTTGGACTGTTTGCGAACGATCAGTGCATCCAGCTTGCGGTCTGCCAGCGCAGCGGTCATNGCCACNCCNCTCACGAGAGGATCGGCNCCCATCGTCAGCCCGGCAACCGCCACNGCGTCGGGCTCCACNTGAGNNAGCATGGCGGANCTGATCAGGACGAGTCCTGNCCCGCTGAGGCTGACCGGNTTGCAGTTCACGTAGTGCTCACTGAGACGCCCGGAGGCCANCGTGAANCTNCCNCGTCGNTAGGCCGAGCGNGCGAGGCGCAACAGCAAATCATNGNGCGGATCAGGCGACGACGACATGGGGCTGGCCGCATGACTCAAGTGTTCTTAGTTTGCGCGNAGATCTGCCCTGNNACGTGTTGAAGCGATCCCTGTCGGTTGCNTTCCTGACGGCAACGCTGACGGCACCTGTCATGGCTGGCCCNGTGGTCTGCACCACCACGCTNGAGGCTCTTGATCCNTCCGGCTCTGGTGATCCCGTGGAGGTCACGACCTGTGAGGGCANCGANACCACAGAGGAGCTGATCAGACGCCGCGCCTNCACCTGGACACCAAGATTTGATCGTGGCGTTGACCTGGNTCATCAGATCACCGATCTCTTCGGGATTGCCCTNGCAGGTCCGGAGGGCAATCGGCTGATGGGCTTCGGATTCACNGACCAGACCATCNTCTGGGACNGNNCTGCCATTGAGAACACCGTTGATGCCCTTCAGGAGGAGCAGAGTCCAGCGATGCCGATCCGGACAGCGGACATCTCCAGCGGTTTCAATACCAGCCTGGCGATGGAGCNATCGGTGGAACCGGAAGAGGATNTNCTTGTCGAGGAAACCTTCCCCATNGCNACTCCNCTGTGGTAACAATNCGGTTGTGGGGGTCTAGCAATCTGGTGAATGCAGCGAACTCATAATTCGCCTAAGGCGAGTTCGATCCTCGCGACCCCCATTCATCACCNTTNATGCGGCTGTTTCTNCTGGGTGTGCTGCTGGTTCTGCCGGCCTTCTTCGCGGCTGCAGAGGTCTCTCTGCTNCGTCTGAGACCCAGCCGGGTGGAGGTNCTGGTGGAGGAGGGGCACAACGGTGCGACCTCCATTCAGCGCCTGCAGCGGAGATTGCGGCGAGCGCTGCTTGTGTCCCAGCTCGGGGCCACCCTGGCCTTGGTCGCACTGGGCTGGGCAGGACGCGGACTGGGAGGACGGCTCTGGAGTGATGGCTCGATGGGTGTCGTGTGGCGGGACACGGCTTTGTTCCTCTGCATNGTGCTGATCGCCACATTGCTGGCNGGGCTNCTTCCAAANGCCTGGGTGCTGAACCGTCCGGAATCCGCAGCGCTTCGACTGGCTCCCCTNCTGGAGGTNGTGATGCGTTGCCTCGGCCCNTTGCTCAACATCCTTGAGGGTTTNGCCGCCCTGCTGATTCGCTTGCTGCGGTTGGCNCCCCAGTGGGATGTGCTGGTACCAGCCCTGTCGGCCGGTGAGCTGGAGACACTGGTTGAATCCGGTCGNGTCACCGGTCTTTTCCCTGACGAGCGAAACATCCTCGAAGGCGTGTTCGCCCTCCGNGACACTCAGGTGCGGGAGGTGATGATTCCGAGATCAGGCATGGTCACCCTGCCGGCCAGCGTCTGCTTTGCGGAGCTGATGCAGGCTGTGCATCACACCCATCACGCCCGCTTCCCGGTGATCGGTCGCTCCCTTGACGATGTGAGAGGTGTNCTGGATCTNCGCAGGATGGCTGAACCGATCGCCCGCGGAGAGCTGCAGGCGGATNCGCCNCTNGAGCCTTACCTGCAGCCGGCGGTGCGTGTGCTNGAGACCNGGACGTTGGCNGAGCTNCTGCCNATGATCCGCAGTGGACAGCCGCTCCTNCTGGTGGTGGATGAGCANGGNGGAACGGAAGGTCTTGTCACTGCNGCTGATCTNACCGGAGAGATCGTTGGTGATGACGTTCAGGATGAAACCGATGAGCCNGANCTGCAGGCGGAGGAGGATCGGCCGGGGACCTGGCTGGTGGCNGGGGANCTNGAGATCTTCGANCTGAACCGTCAACTCGANNTCGATCTNCCGGAGGCGGACGACCACCACACCCTGGCNGGNTTNCTTCTTGAGCACCTNCAGCACATCCCCACAACAGGTGAGGTGCTGCGATTTGAAGGCCTNCTGTTTGAAATCACAGCCATGGCAGGGCCAAGGATCGAAAGGGTCAGGCTTGTCCTNCCGGATTCAGCGGAGCTTTCAGGCTGAAGGCCGATAGTCTTCCCGCACATTCCGCGCGAGCTGATGACTGCCGACCCCATGGATCCGGTCAAGGTCGGGGTGATNGGCATCGGCAATATGGGCTGGCATCACGCAAGGGTTCTCAGCCTGCTTCGGGACGCCGATCTGATCGGCGTCGCTGATCCNGACCCCGATCGGGGCCAACTNGCCACAGAGCAGTTCGGCTGCCGCTGGTTCGNGGATTACCGAGACATGCTGTCGGAGGTTGAGGCGGTTTGCATCGCNGTTCCCACGCTTTTGCATCATTCCGTCGGNCTTGCNTGTCTNNATTCAGGCGTCCACGTTCTGATCGAAAAGCCNATCGCTGCCAGNCAGGACGANGCCACCTCGCTGATCGATGCNGCCAGCCGGGCGGGACGCCTGCTTCAGGTGGGACACATCGAACGGTTCAACCCNGCCTTCCGGGANCTGCTGAAGGTNGTGGCCAACGAGGAGGTGGTTGTNCTGGANGGGCGTCGTCACAGTCCTCACAGCGACCGNGCCAATGATGTGTCCGTGGTGCTGGATCTGATGATTCACGACATCGATCTGGTTCTGGAGNTGGCCCNGGCACCGGTGGTGCGNCTGGCTGCCGCNGGAGGNCGCAGTGCTGATGGTCCGATCGATTACGTCAATGCCACCCTCGGCTTTGAGAACGGAGTNGTGGCAAGCCTCACCGCCAGCAAGATGAGCCACAGAAAAATCCGCAATCTCAGTGCACACTGCCGGGCAAGCCTGGTGGAGACTGATTTCCTCAATCACACCCTNCACATCCATCGCCGNGCTCATGAGTGGTATTCAGCTGATCACGGTGAACTGCTCTACAGNAACGATGGATTCATCGAAGAGGTGAGCACAACGTCGATTGAACCTCTCTANGCCGAGCTGGAGCATTTCCTNCAATGTGTTCGAGGCCGTGAGACTCCTGCNGTGGACGGCCTCCAGGCNTCCAGAGCNNTGAAACTGGCCGATCTGATCGAGCAGGCCGTNGAACATCCGGATTCAGGCGTTCCTCTCAAGGCTCCGATTTAGTCAGACAAGTCCCTTCTGCTGNGCGAGTTCGCGAAGNGCCNCNACCTGCCAGCGACGGCAGTTNCGTGGGGAGGAGCGATAGAACTGATCCCAGGCCTGNGCTTTGTCCTGGGNGTAACGANCGGANTGGATCGATGGGTGGGTCTGCTGCCAACCGACCCGAACGGCATGACCGATCACCACATCAAGGGCAAGGTCGTCATCGAACTGCACNTCAGGGTTCGCTGCGACGAACGCCATCAGAGACAACAGACANTCGCAGCAGAGCTGGCGGTATTCCGGAGCCTCGATCCNGCTGAGCAGATGTTCAACCTGGGTGGCGAAATTGCGNTCTCCAGCGGTTTTCTCAAGAACCANTGCACTGTTNAGCCGNTTGCGTCGCTCAAGCTTGTCGCCGATCACCAGCCCCCTGCAGTGGGTCAGCAGTGACCAGATCCCCGCGTAGAAATCCCGGGGCACCTTNTGCAGNGAGCCGAGGCGAATGCGGTGCTGCAACCAGTCGCCACTCGNTGGATGTTGATCAAGNGGATCNGGAACGGACCACTGCACCCTGCCGCTGATGTGAAGCTGCTCTCCCCGTTGAAGGGCGGCGCGGGCATGCTCCACATCGCTGAGAACCGCCCGCAGACGNCTGCGAATCGCACTGGGTGGCTCANAGCAGAGGGNTTCGAAGGCTTCGTCCTGGGTGAGCTGCCGTTCTGCGGCCAGTTCCGAGGTCAGCAGAAGCAGCAGCTGCCCCAGCTGAAGCGTCAGGCTGCCCCTCAGAAGCGATGGTTCCCGACGTGCGACGCCATCGAGAGCCAGCAACAGTTCCTGCTCAAGCATCCGTTCACGCCCATCCAGTCCGCTGGTNTGCGTGATCCTCTCGNCNATGGCATTGGAGTCCATGGGTTGGNTGAGCCNGGAATCGCCGGTGTAGTTCCGTCCCACCACCACCTGNTTCTGNCGGACCAGCAGATCCGTGAGGGCATCTTCGAGCTGNGGGTGCACCATCCCCATCGCACCGGCGCANCGGCGCACCACCCCCCAGTCCTGNCAGTGCAATCCACGCTGGTAGACCTCCTCNAGGAGCNGCAGCAGTNCCACGGGACGATCNTCCGGTGTGCGTTGAATTCCATGGGNCCCGAGNCGCCTCTGAAGCAGCTCCAGCACTTCCGCCTGTTCATGCAGCAGCACGCTGTTCCANAGGCGCTCACTCAGCAGCTCCAGCGGTGTGTCGTCGAGTTCCTGCTCTTCAGCGGCGGTGAGATCGCGAAGGTCCGTGGCNTTNCGAAGCAGTTGTTTCGTGCCNTGAACCGCTGCAGTCGGTGCTGTCCCCNGATCNNTGAGTTCCACCCACTGGNCCTGCTCCAGAAGCTGGTTGAGAGGCTTGAACTGCACGGGGATGGTTTCNATCGAACCGCTGAGAAGTTGCTTGCTCAGATCGCGNTAGNTGTCCGGATGGCGTTGGTAGGAGGCTTGGCTGACCGGAATCATCAACAGTGGCAAGCCNGGGCCACGCCAGTGCCGCTGCAGNAGNTGCAGTTCATCCACCACGCTGGCGAACAGCTGTTCTGGATCATCCGCGAGGTAGCTGCTGCTTTCCTCCAGCACGGCAGGAGTGAACAGCTCGGTNCGTCCGCTGCGCTGATAGGCGCGGGCCGTNTCCTCTGTNTCCACCCTGTGGCTCGGTCGGCCGCTGAGCCCGAGGCTGCTGTTTCTGCCCGCCTGCTGAAGAAGTCCTTTCAGCTGNGCTGAACTGAGCACAGANACNGANCTGTCTGCCGACAGGGGGCAGCCATCNGTGATCAGTGCCTCNCGCACCGCATCGGANTCAGGAGCCAGCGAAACAAGCACGGCGTCGGCACCNAGCGCTGACGGGACCCTNCGATTGCANGGATCGATCTCGTCCGGTGTGATCAGTCCNTCCAGAAGCATTTCGCCAAGCCAGGCGAGGCTCTGGGTCCAGATCAGCGGCAGATTNGAGTTGGCGTTCCGNCTCTGGCTGCCGGGATGGCTGCGCTCCTTCTCCACNGCAGCCGNGGGCACACGGTAAAGCTCGGGATAGAGATGTTCTCCATCCCGTTTCACCGCCAGCNCTGTNAGGCGTTNNTGCCAGCGACGGGCCTCATCCCAGTGCTGCTCACANCAGGCAGTGAGCAGTTCAAAGGCCAGAAACAGCGGCCATTCCGATTCGATGCCCTCGAACTGCGCCAGTTCCTCCGGCTCGTAGTGAAGACGGTTGACNTCCTCAACCGCNGTCTGATGACCATCCCGGAGAAAGCGCTTGTAGCCGTAAGCGCCCGCNAGNTCCCNGCGGATGCGTCGCTGGGTTCGCTCCACCAGTGCTCTGTCCTCCACAGCCCAGGCTGGGTAGCCGATCACCGACAGGCAGGCNCTGTCNGCTTCCTTACTGGCGGATTCCCNGGGCAGCAGGCTCTGCAAAGCGCGTCGCAGCCGCACGATGGCTCCCTGGGGGATGAGCAGNCGGCTGGAACNATCNCCATGGNCGCCGAACAGATCCAGACCATCAAGGGCCTCCAGGGCCGCTTTGGCCATGCCGATCGAGCTGGCATTCCGTTCCGGCAGTCCGTGGTTCCCCTTNTCTCCCCGTTCCCAGATTCCGTAATCCTTCGTGCGATAGGCCCTGGCGACGTAATGCACCAGGTTCTGAATGAAATCCACCTCATCCCGGCTGCGGATCACGATGCAGCCNCCACGGGTCAACTGNGCAAGCTGCAGCAGGAACAGCGATGTGGCATCGATCTGAAGATGGCCCCATGCGTCATCAGCCACNACTGGATCACCGCTGCTGCTGTCGTATTTGGCNTGAAGCGCATCCAGGGGATCCAGGCTGCTTTTGAACCGTTCCACCTTTGCGGCCTGTCGCAGCATGGCCCGAAGCAGNCCGCGCATCAGGGCCAGCACCCGTTGTTCCAGTTCCCAGGCACGACCGCTCTGCGCTCCATGGCGGCGGCGGTGGGCCAGGGCGAGGCCCCAGACGCAGTGGATTGAATACACGCAATCCCTGACCCAGGCATCGCCGTAGTCGCCGTGAATGGTGTGGGCTGTGCTGGCTGGCAGAAGACCACTGATCGGATCCTGTCGATCCAGCACCACCCTCTGGATCGAATCGTCCAGCTGCTGCAGGATGTCGTCGCGGCGGTTGTGGTCCTCCGCGGTGCATGTCATCGCCTCAGCCATGCCCTGCTTGATCACCACTCCTAAATTCTCCAACGCAGCCAAGCGGCCATGGAATTCGTCAGCACAAGTCCCGAAGATCACCGTCGGTGTCACGTGCTGGGCATTCCCGTCGATGCCTGTCGAGATGTCCGGGCTGCGGCTCTGGGTCTGCATGCGCGCGGGGGAGGCCGCATCGTCACGCTGAATGCGGAAATGACCATGACGGCACGAGCCAGCCCGGAGCTGGCTGACGCCATCACAACGGCCGACCTGGTGATCCCCGATGGAGCCGGTGTGGTGTGGGCACTTTCACGCCGCGATATCCGCGTGATCAAGACAGCTGGCATCGAGCTGGCTTGGTCGCTTCTCGACTACGCATCTCTTCATGGCTGGCGTGTGGCTCTTGTGGGTGCAGCTCCAGAAGTGATGACCAGCCTCCGACAGGAGCTCCCCTCCAGGCTTCCGGGTCTCAATCTGGTTCTCGCCGTTGACGGTTATCAGACGCCGGATAGCTGGCCAGGGATCGAAAGCACCCTTGCCGAAGCAAAACCGGATCTGGTGCTGCTTGCCCTTGGTGTTCCACGTCAGGAACTTTGGTCTCAGCGCGTCCAGAAGGGTCTGCCCGGGTTGTGGATGGGCGTTGGCGGCAGCTTTGATGTCTGGGCAGGCATCAAGAAACGAGCACCCCGTTGGATGTGCGAGATGCAACTTGAGTGGTTGTACCGCCTGGTACAGGAACCGACCCGATGGAAGCGGATGCTGTCACTGCCGGCTTTTGCCTGGAGAGTGATCCGTCAGGACTGACTGATCAGCGGAATCCGACGGATGCCTGCCAGACAAAGGCAAGAAGCAGGAAGAACAGGGGGATCAGCGGAAGGATGTCCACCAGAGGAGAGAAGACCTGATAGGCCTCAGGCAGCTGTGCCAGTAGGTCGAGGGTGAAAGCGGCCATCCCTATGTGTGTCAAACAGGCTTTGAATGGACGCTACCACGTGTGATGGGCAGGAGACTCCGGCTCCCAGGGAGCGAAATTCTCTGCAAAACAGCCCTCCTGGATTGCCTGTCCCATGGCGGTGGTGAATCGCACCAGCTGAGTGATGTTGTGGATGCTCAGCAGGGTCAGACCAAGCAGTTCCTCACTGCGGATGAGGTGATGGATGTAGGCGCGTGTGTGGGCGGCACAGGCCAGACAGCTGCAGCTTGGATCGAGGGGCGTGTGATCGTGGCGGAATCTGGCATTGCGCAGGTTCCAGCGCTCGCCATTCACGAGTGCGGTGCCATGTCGGCCGAGACGGGTTGGCAGCACGCAGTCGAACAGGTCAATTCCGTTGGCCACGGCCACAGCCATTTCCCGCAGCGTCCCGATCCCCATGAGATAGCGGGGGCGGTCGTCTGGGAGCAGGGGAGTTACATCCCTGATGATCCGATGCATCTCCTCCACGGGCTCCCCCACACTCACCCCTCCGATCGCAATTCCCGGGAGATCGAATGAGGCCACCGCCCGTGCGCTGTCGCGACGCAGATGGGGAAAGCAACCTCCCTGAACGATCCCGAACAAGGCCTGGTCCTTGCGGGTGTGGGCCTTGACGCAGCGATCGAGCCAGGAGTGGGTTCGCCGGCTGGCATCGATCACATCATTTTCCGTAGCCGGGTAAGGCGGACACTGGTCAAAGGCCATGGCCACATCCGCGCCAAGGGCCATCTGAATGGCTGTCGCACGTTCCGGTGTCAGGTCGATGGTGCGGCCATCGCGGGGATTGCGGAACACCACACCCCTGTCGTCGATGCGATTGAGGTTGCCCAGACTGAAGACCTGGAACCCGCCGGAATCGGTCAGCATTGGACCGTCCCAGCCCATGAACCGGTGCAGACCACCGGCCGCGGCGATGATGTCCTCTCCGGGCTGTAGATGCAGGTGATAGGTGTTCGAAAGCACCATCTGCGCGCCCGTTCTGGCCAGTTGCTCTGTGCTGATTCCCTTGACCGTTGCGAGTGTCCCGACCGGCATGAAACGGGGTGTCTGCACCGTTCCATGAGGGGTGTCAAAGCACCCGCAGCGTGCAGCTGTGTGTGGGCAACGTGCGCTGATCTGAAAGCCGAACAAGCCCACAACGCCCCTGGCCTGAACTTACGCCGCCCACTTCAGCTGCTTGAATTTCCGGGATCGCAGAGCACTGATCATCCGGACTGCGCCCCCTTGGCTGGCTGATCTGGCAGGTGCCTGGATCTTCTACACGGTGTTTCCGTCCTGGCCATGGCCCAGCCCCCGTTTTAAGCGGATCGCCCGATTCGCTCCCTGGATCGGCTTGTTGATTGGAGCCCTGCAGGCGTTGGTGTGGGGTGGGTTGGCCGGTCTGGGCTGGCGTCCGATCGCGCTCGCTCCGCTGGTGATCGTTGTCGGGATCCGTCTCAGCGGCGGATTGCATCACGACGGTTTGATGGACACCGCTGATGGACTGGCGGCGGGATCGGATCGTCGCCTGGAGGCCATGGAAGACAGCAGGGTGGGCGCCAGCGGAGTGCTGGCCCTTGCCGTGGTGCTCCTGGTTGAGCTCGCTTCTCTGGTGCAGCTTGGGGATCGTGCTCCCATGGCCCTCTGCCTGGCAGGTTTCTGGTCTCGGGTGGCCCCACTCTGGGCGATGGCGCGGTTCCGGTATCTACGCCTGGATGGATCTGGGACGGCGGCATTTCATCGTCAACACGGCCGTCCCGGCTGGGATGCACTGCCGGCTCTGATCGTTTTCATTGGCTTATCAATTTCCATTCCACCCCTTAATCTGCTGATCGGTGCTCCAGTCGCCCTGCTGGTGGCAGAGCGCCTCGGCAGGAAGCTCGGGGGACACACAGGCGACAGCTATGGAGCTGCGCTGGTGATAACCGAAGCAATCACTCTGTTGTTGCTGGCAGGGCTGGCTGGGTCCAGCTGAGCAGGAAGGC
>NYUU01000051.1 GCA_002684175.1 Synechococcus sp. CPC35 | reverse complement strand
AGAAGGGATTCTTTGCGCAGCTGGCTGATCTTCACCGCGACCAGGTGGTGCTGTTTTCTGCGCACCATGGCGATCCGCGTGAACCGGTTGGTATGTCGATGTGTGTCCAGGACGGCAGGCAGCTCTGGGGGCGTTACTGGGGCAGCAGGCAGGAGTTCGATTGCCTTCATTTCGAGGTCTGTTACTACGCCCCGATTGAATGGGCGATTGCCCATGGAATCGACAGCTTCGATCCCGGGGCCGGGGGAAGCCACAAGCGACGTCGAGGCTTTGTGGCCCGGCCCCACGCCAGCCTTCACCGTTGGTACAACCCCCAGATGGATGGCTTGATCAGAGCCTGGCTCCCAAGGGTGAATGCCCTGATGCTGGAGGAGATCGAGGCGATCAACGCCGAACTGCCGTTCAAGGCCGACACGCCTGCCCTGGGTTTGTAGGTTGAAGACATGATCAAGACTTCTGAAACCCTCGCCTCGACCATTGCGGCCATCGATGCCCTGGACGAATGTCTTTCACAGCGGTTCATCACCCTCGACTCCTGCGGATATTTCCTGATCAAGGTGGATCAGCAGGCTGGTGAGCTGGTGCTGGAGCATTTCGGCAACACCATCGATGAGAAGGGTCTTGCCCATGATCCGGAGACAGGAGAGGTGCTGAGCTGCAGGGGAGGCAAGGGATCCCGCTCGGCCTCAATGGTGATTCGTGGGCGGAGCGCAAAGGAGCTCGGCATCAAGCTCACCGAAGGTGACGGACCTCATCCGCTGAGCCAGCTGGATCATGCCCTCTATCTCGGCCGGGAACTGCAAAAAGCCGAGCTGTGTCTGCGCGAGGGCCGCGGCTATGTGCAGGACTAAAGCAGGAAATTAGGCGGCCTGAAGCTCTTTCTGTGTTGATGATTCCTCCTCTTCCGGTGGCAGAACATCCAGTTGTTCTTTGATCTCCCGTCGAACAATCGCACGGTATTCCTGGAAATGTTCGTTGTGGGCTAACACCACAAGGAACTGTTCAAGTAACGCGGGGTTTTGTCGTGCCATTCCGATCATGTAACGCCAGAAGCGCCAGCGGGTATCTCGCTTGATTCCCTGCCTCCAGACCACGATGCTCAGGGCTCTGATATCGGTCCAGGTTGGCAACTTCGGGGCAGCTTTCCATCGTGGTGCACCCATTTTGAGGTAGTAGCTGTATACCCGGTCCATGTAGGCGTTCGGTTCGTACAAGGCGCAGAAAGACTCCACGTATTCGTTGGCAATCTCGCGAATCGGACGGGTTGGTTTGAAGTTCAGCAGATTGGTCTGATTGACACCCTTGGCAGCATCCTCGTTCTGAATCAGACGACCTTCCCGCTCCAGCCGTGCCCACAGTGCTGTCTTCGGTAGTGCCTGAAGCATCCCCATCATTGCGGCCGGAATACCTGTTCGGGTTACAAATTCAACGATGCGTGGGCCTGCTCCGGATTTCTCTCCGTCGAAGCCGATGATGAAGCCCGCCATAACCCGGAGACCGTTGGCCGTAATCCGGTCCACGGCAGCATCGAGGGGGTTGCGGGTGTTCTGGAGCTTCCGGGCGGTCTCGAGGCTGGCTTCATCCGGTGTCTCGATGCCGAGGAAGACACTTTCGAAGCGAGCGTCATGCATCATCTGCATCATCTCTTCGTCATCGGCAAGATCCACTGAGGCTTCTGTGGCGAAGCTGAATGGATAGCCGCGCTCCTCCTGCCAGGTGCGGATCTGTGGAAGCAGCATCTTTGCGTTGCGCTTGTTGCCGATGAAATTGTCATCAACAAGAAAGATCGAACGGCGCCATCCAAGATCGTGGAGAGATTGCAATTCGGCAATCAGTTGTTCTGGTTTTTTGGTGCGAGGTTTTCGCCCGTAGAGAACAATGATGTCGCAGAACTCACAGTTGAACGGGCAACCTCTGGAGAACTGAACGCTCATGGAGTCATAAGCGTCTAGCTCAAGCAGATCGAATCGGGGAATGGGCGTTTCTGTCACATCGGGCTTATCTCCACCCGAGGTGAAGCTGCCACTGGTTTCACCCTTTTCCAGTGCATCCAGGAACATTGGGAGAGTGATTTCCCCTTCATCAAGAATCTTGAAATCCGCCTCATCCAGCTCCGGCGCATCCGGAGTGGAACTCGCATAGGGACCTCCCACAGCTACAGGAAGGCCCAGATGTTTGGCTTTGGCGATCTGAACGGCCATATCTTCCTTCTGAACGATCATCCCGGAGATGATCACCATCTCAGCCCAGTTCCACTCTTCTTCGGTCACCTCACGGACATTCCTGTCCACTAATCTCATATCCCATTCCTGAGGGAGAAGAGCCGCCACTGTCACCAACCCCAGGGGGGGTAAAAGCACCTTGCGGTTAACCAATTCAAGAATTTTCTCGTAACTCCAGAAGGTTTTCGGGAATTCGGGATAGATGAATAAGGTGCGCATACCAGCGGGCGATTGTAATTTAGAAATACGGTCGATCCTGTGCGCGACCAACGTTATTAAGTGACATGAGATGACAAACCCTAAGCGCAACTTGAAGTTATGGGCCCCATGTCTGATCTAATAGTGGTCACCTCTTCACTTGCACATGGCCATCGCTATGTATCTCGGGATGGTCGGTGCCGGTTTGACGGCAGCCTTTTTGCTCACCAAGCTGCTAAAGGGCATCAAGCTGATTTAGAGCCTTAGGAAGAGGGTTCAAGAACCCTTCCCCCCCGGCGGGTTACCCAAAGAACCGCCAGTGCGAGACCAATCCCACCTGTGATTGCGAAGGTGGTTGAGAGACTGGTGGCCATCACCAGCAATGCGGCCAGTAAGCCGCTCAGCCCGCCTCCCCCGAGAAAGGCGATCTGACTCAGGCCTGCCATGCGTCCACGCATCACCTGGGGAGACCCGATCTGTGTGATCAGATTGCAGCTGCTAAGGAAACCTGCGGTTCCTGCACCGATCAGAAAAGTCATGGCCAGGTTGATCTCAATCCCATTGGTTCCGGCCATGCCCAGTTGGGCGATGGCTGTGATCAGGCCGAATCCGCCGAGAGTCAGGAACGGACGCCGGCTGAATTGGCTGCTGTTGCGTTGCAGCACCAAACCACCGGCGATGCTGCCGGCTGCCAGCACGCTCGTGAACAGCCCCAGATCACGGGGATCCGGGCCAAGAATCTGACTTGCAATCAGGGGAGCCAGGCCTGGGTGGTAGAAGTTCACGATGCAGAGCAGTGCGGTCATGGTCAGCACGCCGCGCAAGGTGGTTCCACATTCCCGCCAGGCGTTCAGGAGTGTGGCACTGCTGCTACCGCCGCTGCGTTGTTCCAGGTCACGCCGCGGTCTGAGCAGAAACAGCACGCTGCTGATCGGCAGCAGATAGCTCGCTGCATCGATACCCAGCGCCCAGGCTGGCCCTGCCATCGCCACCAACAACCCGCCGATCGGCGGGCCCACCAGTTTGCCCACGTTGAACACCACAGAGAAGCTGGCCAGGTACCCCGCCAACTGCTGTGGCTCCTCCACCAGCAGTGAGCAATATTTGTTCCGTGCTGTGAGTTCAAAGGCTCCAGCGATGCCCACCATCAGCGTGCTGCCGAGCAGCAGCAGAACCTGCTGCTTTCCCTCAAGCAGTGGAATCGCCAGAGCTCCGAGAGCGGCGGCGGCGAGCAGACCCCATTGCGCCTGCACCAGCACCCGTTCACACCCGAGCCGATCAGTGCGGACCCCAGCGGGTCCGCTGAAGACCAGGCTCGGTAGAGAAAGAGCTGCAAAATTGAGGGCAAGCACGAAGGGATCAGCGCTTCCCTGCAGAAGGATCCAGCCCTTGGCCGTGATTCCGGCAAAGGATCCTGCCGTGCTGAGACCGGAGACCACCAGAAAAAGGTTGCGTTGCTGGCCAAGGCGAAGCGGGAAGGCGCTCAAGCGTCTGCTCTGATTGCCGCCACCATCGCCCGGGCACCGACGATCCGTCCGCTGAGGTCGTAGATGTCAGCACCTGTGATCTGCACGGGAATCATCGACCCCGGTGCTGCCTGCTGGCCGTTCTCTCCAGGTTGCACATGCACTTCGCCATCCACTTCAGGGGCGAAGCGGGCACAGCGACCGACCATGGCTCCCGTGGTTGGGTTGTGTTGTTCGATCAGTACATCCACCGTGCGGCCCACCCAGCGTTGGTTGCGCTCCTCGGAAATCGGCTGCTGCAACGCCATCAGGGCATCTTTTCTGGCCTGGGCGGTCTCAGGATCGACACGGTCCGGCAAGTCAGCGGCTGCAGTGCCGTCCTCCGGCGAGAAGGTGAACACACCCACGTGGTCAAAACGATGGCGCTTGAGAAAATCCATCAGGTGCTGGAAGTGTTCCTCGGTTTCTCCGGGAAAGCCAACGATCAGAGTGGTGCGCAGAACTGCATCGGGCAGCTGTTCACGGATCCTGTCCAGCAGTGTTTCATTCACATCCGTCTGCCATGGCCGGTTCATCGCCCGCAGCACTTCAGGGTGGCTGTGCTGCAGCGGCAGATCCAGATAGGGCACCACATTCGGGACTTCGCGGTAAGCGGCCAAGACCTCCGGGGTCAGTCCTGTGGGATAGGCGTAATGCACCCTGATCCAGGGGATCTCCACCTCACCCAGGGCCCGGAGCAGTTCGGCGAGCTTGGGTTTTCGGTAGAGGTCTAGACCGTAATTGGTGGTGATCTGGCTGATCAGGATCAGTTCCTGGACGCCCTCTTCGGCGAGCTGGTGCGCTTCCGCCACGATTGACTCGATCGTGCGGCTGCGCTGGTTCCCACGAAGCTTGGGGATGATGCAGAACGCGCAGCGGTAGTCGCAGCCTTCCGCCACCTTCAGAAATGCCACGGCCTGGTTGGTGGTGCGCTGGCGCGGCAGATGCTCATCACCCACAAACGTGGGAAGGGTGCTGACCCGGTTCACCCGTTCGCCCGCTTCCACGCGCTGCAGCACTTCAACAATGTGCTGGTAATCCCCGGTGCCGACGATCGCCTTTGCCTCAGGGATCGACTCCAGCAGTTCCTCCTGAAAGTGCTGGGCAAGACATCCTGCGATGATCAGCTCCTTGCCTTGCTCCGCCAGACCCACGAGAGTCCGCACGGATTCCTCGCGTGCGTCCTGGATGAAGCTGCAGGTGTTCACCACCACGACGGAGGCATCGTTCTCGTCGCTGCTGACGCCGTAGCCGGCCTGAGCCAGCAGCCCCACCATATGCTCGGTGTCCACACGGTTTTTCTCGCAGCCCAGATGGGCGAAGGCGACCGTCGGTACTGGTTTCGTTGCGGTCGGAGACATCTCGCTGGACCGGTGCGCCTTCACTCACCCTAAGGAGAGGTCCGAATCCTTTCTGAACTGACAGAATTCATTCACTTGAAGGTCATGGATGGGCAGCACCCGGCTTGTCAGTCGACGCCGACAGGACCCAGGCGCGAAATGGGCCAGGGTCACCATGGCTGTGCTGGCCACGGTGGGTGTCATCGACACCGGCTCGATCACCCTGAAGCGGTGGGGTCTGCTNGGAGGTCTCACCTGTCCGATGGGTGCCGATGGCTGCGACAAGGTGCTCAGCAGCCCCTGGGGAACNGTCTTTGCCGATCTCCCTCTGTCTTTTTTCGGACTGCTGGCCTATGGAGCCGTNCTGCTGATGGCGGTGCTGCCCCTGCNGCCAGGTCTTCAGGAGAACAAGATCGANCTGTCAAGGCGCNCCTGGTGGGGGATGTTCTGCATCTCCCTGGGGATGGCCGTCTTCAGTGGTGTGCTGCTGGGCTTGATGGTGATCAAGATCCAGGCGTTCTGTTTCTTCTGTGTGTTGTCAGCGGTGTTGTCGCTGACACTCTTTGTCCTCTCAGTTGTTGGAGGTGGCTGGGATGATCTTGGTCAACTCCTGTTCCGAGGTGTGCTTTTGGCTCTCGCCGTGTTGCTTTCCGGGCTGATCTGGGCCGCTGTTCTCGATCCGGACCGCCCGCAGTCAACGTCAACCGGAGTGGGTGTCGCCCCCGTTGTCACCACAGTCAGCTCCCCTGCAGCCAAGGCTCTGGCCGAACACCTCACGGCGGATGGTGCCGTGATGTACTCCGCCTACTGGTGCCCCCATTGTCATGATCAGAAGCAGATGTTTGGCAAGGAAGCCAGTCAGGAACTGAAAATTGTTGAATGTGCAGCGGATGGCGAAAACAACCAGGCGGATCTGTGCCGCAGAAAGGGATTGGATGGTTTCCCCAGCTGGGAGATCAACGGAAAGATCGATTCCGGTGTCAAACCCCTGGAGAAACTTGCTGAATTGAGTGGATACAAGGGGGACACTGATTTCTGATCACATCGTTCTGATCACATCCTCACGGCACGGGTCACGATCCCCAGAGCCTTGCTCTGTCGGGAGTGACAGTGCCATTGCGGCAGCATTTTCGGCGCATCTGTCCGGAAATGTCCGCCGCGGCTTTCACCCCGGAACAGGCAGGCCTCGAGCATCAGTCGGCTGGTGAGCAGTCTGTGATGCAGATCCAGAAGCAGATTCAGGTCCCTGCGACTGCCGTCGCTGAGCAGACGTGATTCCTGATGATCCTGGTCAAACAGCTCCCGCAGCAGCTCCTGGCTGGAGATGTGGTTTGTCTCCCTCCGAATCCGTTCGAGACCGCTGCGCAGCCCTGACAGACCACGATCGACTCCAGCAGTCCTCCAGCAGAGATGCCGCAGCGCATCGATCCGTTCGATCAGCCCCTTGCTGGATTCGCCATCACCAAGAAAAAGATTGCAGCTGCGTGGCGTGCTCCTCGAGTGCTCTGAACTGATCGGCCCAAGATCAATGCTTGACATGCGGTGGGCAAACACCAGGCATTCCATCAGGGAATTGCTCGCCAGGCGATTGGCACCATGCAGCCCGGTGCAAGCCACTTCCCCAACGGCGTAGAGCCCAGGAAGACTGGTGGAGGCGTTCAGGTCCGTTGCTACCCCACCCATCCAGTAATGAGCCGCAGGGGCAACGGGAATCGGCTGTTCCAGTGGGTTGAGGCCGAACTCGCTGCAGCTGTCCAGGATGGTGGGGAATCGGGCCTCTGCNTGCTCGCGTGGGATGGCGCTGAAATCAAGCCACATCTGAGCGACTCCCTGNCGCTGCATGGCNTGAACAAGTGCACGNCTCACCAGGTCNCGGGGTGAGAGNTCCCGTTGGGGNAGATGGGCCACCGGGCTGCCGCCCAATCCGTCGATCAGCACACCGCCTTCCCCACGCACNGCCTCCGAGATCAGAAAGCAGGGGGCTTCATCCAGACGCAGTGCGGTGGGATGAAACTGGACGAATTCCAGATCCTCAACTGCNGCTCCTGCCTGCCAGGCCAGTGCNACCCCCTCACCGCAGGCCTGGGCGGGATTGGTGGTGTTGGCGAACAGATGGCCCCCACCGCCACTGGCGAGCACAACGGCACGNGCCTGCACTGCATAGAGATNNNGGCCATCGAGCACCTGCACTCCACTGCAGCGACCATCNGTCACAATCAGCCNGGTGACGCGAACGCCACGGCGNTGCAGCAGCCCAGGCCGCTNTTCAACGCGCTNACGCAGNACGTCCACCAGCGCGCAGCCTGTTCTGTCCTGCACATGCAGAACACGTCGATGGCTGTGGGCTGCTTCCAGGGTGGTGGCAAGACCGGTTGCATCCCTGTCAAAGGNCATCCCAAGTTCTTCCAGNCGCTTCACGCAGGNCGGTGCTTCCTCCACAAGCAGCTGCACNGCATTGCGATCGCANAGTCCGGCTCCNGCCTGAATGGTGTCCTGGGCNTGGCTTTCAGCGCTGTCCTCCGGACGTGTCACGGANGCGATGCCTCCCTGGGCCCAGCGGCTGGAGGACCGGCGNCCNGTGTTGCGGTTNAGCAGNAGNACGTTGAGTNCNCGTGGAAGTTCCAGGCAGGTCATCAGGCCTGCTGCACCGGCACCGATNACNACCACATCCCATGGTCCATGAGGGATCGGTTCACTGGAGTGAATCATGGACATGAGCCGAACCTCNGAGNCTGCCGGTCATTCCGGTCGACTCAGAGGTTCACCCAGTCTGTCCNGATCTTTCGATCAGCGGTACTGTCCATCGTTGATCCGATCGTCCCCTTCGTTCAGCGCAATCGAAGGNGGAGTCACAGTGAAGTTNCCCCTGTACTTTGCGAAAAGGTCTCTCTGGCGATCACTGAGATCCAGCTCCAGNACNTCTTCCACGCTGTTGTAGGGACCTCCGAGAATGATTTTCCCAGCCATGGTGGGGTACATCCCCGGGAACTGCTGAAACCGTCTGACNGAGGAGTTGTTGAGATCAACCTTCCCTTCTCGNTCGGCAATTTTGTCATCCGCAATATTNCGGATTTCGCTTCCGGAGTACTTNCTGCGGATGTCTTCATCGGCATGAACTCCTGCAGGAAGCACAACACCTGCACAGAGACCTGCCACCAATANGGCACCAGTCAGCCAGCTCAGTAGCCGCTTCATCACAACTATTCGGTCGGGGGACGGGATTGTTCAACCGGCAAAGCCGGTCTTTGAAGANTACAAGTGAGTTTCNGCAGCTCAGCCGTCAACCCTGTGGANATTCGCAGATTGTTTCACTCGATCANACCACTCAGNCCAGGCTGGAGAAGAGCGGAGAGAAGAAAAAGGCCGTCGACCCACAGNGTTGTGATCANCACNGCGGACGACATCGAGCGNGTTGGATCNGNATNGATCTGATNACGTNTGTTGAGGGTCAGACCGATCTGAAGGATGCCTNCCGCTANTGCTGCNAGAGTNAGGAGAGGCAATGGTTGCAGAAGATGTAGACCTGCCTGATGCAGCAGTTCAGGAGCCTTTTCGAATTGGGCGGTAACAACAGCCGGCCAATAGCGCATCACACCCGTTAGGGCCATGGCCAGATCGGTGCAGGCCGTGCCGAGGAGTGACGAAAGATAAAAGGCTGAGGCCAGTCTCCAGCGACTATCAAGACCTCCAATCGCCAGGGGCAGCGCGAAGGCTTCAACCGGAAGATGAAGCACAGGGTGAGCACGAAGCCATCCCCAGAACACACATCCGGCAAGCCAGCTTCCGCTGAAACCTACGAGCAGAGACCCAAACTCAGACGCTCTCTGGGAACGGCTCAGATTCAGTCCAACCCCCGCACTAAGGAGCACCACTGTGAACAGGGTTGCTGAAAAGGGGTGCAGGCGAACCCAGGGAGCCTGCAGAAACACGGGAAGCACCACCATTGCGGCTGCAAGCCGGGGTGTCGAAAAGACCCATGGGCGATCGGTGGCTGTTGTTTGCCAGGTGCCTCCGACCAAATCCTCTGAAGAAAGAAAGTCAAGAAACCTTAGAAGACATTTCTGGATCGTGGGTGCCGCATAGCGTCATCGTGTCTTCCCTGCATCCGATGCCTGATCCGG
>NYUU01000050.1 GCA_002684175.1 Synechococcus sp. CPC35 | reverse complement strand
GCTGTGCAGGCCGGAATCCTCACCGGTGAACTCCGTGATTTGTTGCTCAATGATGTGACACCCCTGTCTCTGGGACTGGAGACCGTCGGTGGTCTGATGAAGGTGCTGATTCCCCGGAACACATCCATTCCCGTTCGTCAGTCGGATGTTTTCAGCACGTCTGAAACCAATCAATCCTCGGTTGAGATTCATGTCTGGCAAGGGGAACGCCAGATGGCGGCTGACAACAAATCCCTCGGTCGTTTCCGGCTGTCCGGCATTCCCCCTGCCCCCCGAGGTGTTCCTCAGGTTCAGGTGGCTTTTGACATCGACGCCAATGGACTCCTGCAGGTCAGTGCCACAGACCGCACAACAGGCCGGAAGCAGTCGGTCTCCATCCAGGGTGGTTCCACCCTCAATGAAGATGAGATCAAGACCCTGCTGGCGGAAGCGGAGGCAAGGGCGGATGACGACCGCAGACGTCGGAACCAGATCGAACGTCGAAACCGAGCCCAGACCCTTGTTGCTCAGGCTGAACGACGCCTGAGGGACGCGGCTCTTGAGCTCGGTCCCTATGGCGCCGAACGACAACAACGGGCCGTGGAAATGGCCATGCGCGATGTTCAGGACGCTCTTGCGGAGGATGATCTGCAGGCACTGGATCTCTGTGTCAGCGGACTCGAGGAGGCTCTCTTCGGTCTGAACCGCAGGCTCTCGGCTGAGCGCCAGGGAGACGGAAGCCCTCTTCAGGGCATCCGCAACACCCTCGGATCGCTGAAGGATGAGCTGTTCTCCGATGACTGGGATGACGACCCATGGGGGTCTCCGAGTCGGCCGGTTGATCGCGATCGTGGATACAACCGTCGGGATTCATCTTCCTGGGACGATGACTTCTACCGCTGAACCTGATTACTGGTCTCTGCTTGGGATCAAACCTGACAGTGATCCGAATCAGCTGAAACGTGCCTTCCGGAGAGAGGCGCGCCGGTGGCATCCCGATCTGAACGGCAACGATCCGGTTGCCGAAGAACGCTTCAAGCTTGTCAATGAGGCCTATGCCGTGCTCAGCGACCCCCGCCGTCGAGCGGCGTGGATTCGTGGTGACGATTCAGGGCACGTTGATCAGGATCCCTTCAGCAGCGGATTCCCTGACTTCCAGGATTATCTGGAGCAGATTCTCGGAGAGACATTCCCGAAACGTCAGGCTGAGGATGACGGGGATCCCAGAGACCGATCCGATCACGACGAGGTTGATCACTTCGAGAGTTGGGAGAGGCCGGATCAACAAACCCCAGTGTCGGCCCCGCCACCGCCGCCTCCGGTCCGAGCTGTCGAGGATCTCGAATCAGTGGTTGAACTGACTCCGGATCAGGCATTGCTCGGCACAAGGGTGGAACTCACCCTCGATGACGGCACGATGGTTGAGCTCGATACCCCACCCTTTGCCGGGGACGGTTGGCGTCTGCGACTGGAGGGTGTTGCACCGGGTGGTCGCGATCATTTCCTGCAGTTGCGCGTGATCACAGAGGACGCTCTGCGGATTGATGGACTTCGGGTTCATTACAGGCTTGAACTTTTCCCTCCGGATGCCGTACTTGGCTGCGCGGTGGACGTTCCCACCCTTGATGGACCAGTCACACTCCAGGTTCCTCCAGGTTCATCCAGCGGCCGGCTGCTGCGACTTCGTGGTCGAGGCCTGGAATTGGATGGTCTGAAGGGTGACCAGCTTGTGGAGATCGTGATCGTGATTCCAGCGGATCTCGGTGAGTCGGAGCGTGCTCTGTACAGGCGCCTTCAGGAGCTGGCTCTCGATGAGGATTCGATCTGACGATCAATGGGTGAGAGACTCCCGACGTGTTCGGTCAATGCTCTGGCGATGCGCGTTCACGTGCTCCTCTTCGATGCAGGTACTGACAGCGAGGGCATTCACTCCCTGGAGATCTCGGGAAGAACCGTCGTGCTGATGTTTGAAAATCCAGACGATGCTGAGCGTTATGCCGGATTGCTTGAAGCCCAGGATTTTCCGGTGCCTGCCGTGGAAGGACTCGATCGCGAGGACGTTGAACTGTTCTGTCGCGAAGCCGGTTACGAGTCGCGATTGATTGAGTCGGGATTTGTTCCGAACTCGGATGAGGAACGTCTGTTCATGGCGCCGCCAGAGGCGAATCGGGACGTGAGCCAGTGGAAAGAGGAAACCGAAACCGAAACCGAAACCGAAACCGATGCTGGTGATGATCAGCAGGACGCGGATCCCTCACTGGATGCCCTGCGCAAACGACTTGAAGGTCTGCTCTGACCACAACGCACCTCCTCCATGCCTGAGTTCGATCCCGATCTGAAACCGTCTTTTGACCGGGGCCATCTGCTCACTGAGCAGTGCAATCCGCTGAGCGCCCAGCTCGATCAGCTTGAAACCGGTGATCTTGTTGATCTTTTCGTGCAGGAGGATCGACGGCCACAGGAGGCGGTTGCGGCGGTGGCCTGCGAACTTGCGGCGGCTGTAGATGCCATCTCGGCAAGGCTTCGGCAGGGTGGGCGTTTGTTCTATCTCGGTGCGGGAACGTCCGGCCGTCTCGGTGTTCTGGATGCTGCGGAATGCCCTCCAACCTTCTGCAGCGATCCGGAGATGGTTCAGGGGGTGTTGGCCGGAGGTGCTCCAGCCCTGCTTCGCAGTTCCGAGGGGCTTGAGGATCTTGAGGAATCAGCCCATGCGGATCTCGATCAACGGGGTTTTGATCATCGCGACTGCCTTGTGGGCATCGCCGCAGGGGGGACCACTCCCTATGTGCGCGGCGGTTTGACCCATGCCCGTGCTCTTGGTGCTCTCGCCATCGCCATGGCTTGCGTTCCTTCCGATCAGGCACCCCTGCCATGCGATATCGACATCCGCCTGCTGACAGGCCCTGAACTGCTGACGGGTTCGACCCGGCTCAAGGCTGGAACAGCAACCAAGATGGCGCTCAACATCCTTTCGACCGCCGTGATGGTGAAGCTTGGAAAGGTGTATGGCAACCGAATGATCGATGTCGCTGCAACCAACAGCAAACTGGTGGACCGGTCGGTTCGGATCCTCGCTGATCTCGCCGGAGTGGAACGGGACCGGGCGAGGCAACTGCTTCAGTCCGCTGGCGGGTCAGTGAAACTCGCGCTGCTGATGTCTGCAGCAGATCTGTCCTGTGATGATGCGATCAAGCTGCTCGATCGCCACGGCCAGCAACTTCGTGCTGCCCTGAAGGCCAGCGGGTCAGAGCTGGCTCAGGGCTGATCCCATTTCCCCCAGTACGGGGATGTGAGCAGATCAAGCCTTTCTCGTGTTTTTGCCGGAACCTGATCCATCGACGTGACCAGCGCCTCTGCCAGAGCTGAGTGGGCTGCAGATTCGGGGCGTTCCTGATTCAGCCTTTGCATCAGCTGGTTGAGAATCGGATCGGTGGCGGAAGCATTGGCCTGCAGGTTGGCGATCACCATCCCAACCGTCACGGCATGGTGATCCTGATGCCAGCAGTCGTAATCCGTCACCATGCTCAGTGACGCATAGGCCAGCTCCGCCTCACGGGCCAGTCTCGCTTCGGTGTGATTGGTCATTCCGATCACAGAACATCCCCAGCTTCTGAATAGTTCGCTTTCGGCACGGCTGGAAAACGCAGGACCTTCCATACACAGATAGGTGCCGCCCCGGTGAAGCAGCTGTCCCTCAGGCAGGGATGAAGCGGCGGCATCGGCGACCAGTTCACTCAGATTCGGACAGAAAGGATCCGCCAGGCTGACGTGGGCGACACAGCCCTCCCCGAAGAACGTCTGCGGACGCCCAATCGTTCGGTCGATCAACTGATCGGGCACCAGCATGTCCCTCGGACGCAGGTGTTCCTGCAGGGATCCCACGGCGGAGACGGAGATCAACCAGCGCACATTGAGAGAACGCATGGCCCAGATGTTGGCTCGATAGGGAACCTCACCCGGCAAAAGGTTGTGATGGCGCCCATGGCGCGCCAGAAAAACAGTCTCCATTCCCTGGAGATGTCCGATTCGGAGTGAGTCCGATGGGAGGCCGAACGGCGTCTCGATCCAACGTTCCTCCACCTCTGCGAGGCCTGGAATCGTGTAGATCCCGCTTCCACCGATCACTCCAGCCCGCGCTCTTCTGAGATCAGCCATGGAACCTGTCTCCCTACACTTCGATTTTGCTCGCGCCACGATGACCAAGGCTGTGATGGATACCGAAGCGGGCCAGATCGAGCTCGAGCTGTTCGAGGCTGATGCACCCAATACCGTCGCCAACTTCGTGAAACTGGCAAAGGATGGCTTCTATGACGGGCTCGCCTTCCATCGGGTTATCCCCGGCTTCATGGCCCAGGGCGGTTGCCCCAACAGCCGCGATGGTGCGAAAGGGATGCCTGGAACAGGAGGCCCCGGCTACAACATCGATTGCGAGATCAACAGCCAGAAGCACCAGGCCGGAACCCTCGCCATGGCTCACGCCGGTCGCAACACGGGTGGATCTCAGTTCTATATCTGTTACGAGGGGCAACCTCATCTCGATGGGGTGCACACCGTTTTCGGACTCACCGGAAATATGGATGTCGTGTTGAAGCTCAAAAACGGCTCACGGATCAACAAGGTGTCAATCCAGGACAGCTGATCAGCTCCGGCTCCAGTGCAGCAGTGAAGGGTTGTTGATCTTCAGCTCTTCACGGCCTGTTCTGATCAGATCATTCAGCTGACGTTCGGTCCGCTCCAGAGTCTGGGGTGGATGCAGGGCCATGCGCTCGGTGGGAACCTTCATCAACCCCACCCGCTCCGTCGCTGCAAGGGTCGCCACGGACTGCAGCAGGGAAGCTGGATCGCGTCCTTCCGGGAGCAGTTTCCAAACGAACTGAGGCCTGTCCCACAGCGCAAGCAATCGTGGTTCGTGCAATGCCTCCAGGTTGAAACCATTGTTCTCGGCGATGGTTTCAATTTCGAGCCGGATGGTTGCCCAACTTTCCGGACCGACATTCACCGCGAGTGCCAGAACCATGCAGGGGCTTTCGGATTCGATCAGATGACCGAGTTTTTCCCGTTTGGTCGCCAGGTAACCGGCATTGTGAGCGCCGGGATCAATCACCAGGGACACCCGTTCCTCCACCTGCAGGCCATATCCACCGAGACCGGCGATCTTGCGGGGGTTGTTGGTGAGCAGGCGCAGCCGGTGTATTCCCAGATCCGAAAGGATCTGAGCTCCAACACCGTAATTGCGGAGATCAGCGGGAAAACCCAATCGCTCATTGGCCTCAACAGTGTCCAGGCCGGCTTCCTGAAGGCTGTAAGCCTTCAGTTTGTTGATCAGGCCGATGCCTCTGCCCTCCTGCCGTAGATAAACAACAACTCCCTCCCCTTCCTCCTCGATCTGACGCAGGGCGGCTTCAAGCTGTGGTCGGCAGTCGCAACGCAGTGATCCGAAGGCGTCGCCGGTGAGACATTCGGAGTGCATCCTCACGAGCACCGGTTCCTTCAGAACATTGGGATCACCCTTGACCAGGGCGACATGTTCCGAACCATCCAGTTCGTTCCGATACCCAACGGCTTGAAAGTCCCCGAAGCGACTGGGCATCTGTGCATGGGCGAGACGTCGGACGAAACGCTCGTTGTCCAGCCTGTATCGGATCAGGTCCGCAATGCTGATCAGTTTCAGGCCCCAACGGTCGGCATAGGTCCGCAGCTCGGGCAGCCTGGCCATCGAACCGTCGATGTTCTGTATTTCGCAGATCACACCTGAGGGTGTGAGTCCTGCAAGCAGCGAAAGATCAACGGCCGCCTCTGTGTGTCCGGCACGTTTGAGGACTCCTCCGGGTCGGGCCCGAAGCGGAAAGATGTGCCCAGGGCGCCTTAATTCAGCCGGTCGTGTGGCCGGGTTGAGTGCCACCTGAATNGTGCGGGCTCTGTCCTCCGCTGANATNCCCGTGCTGACGCCATGTTCNATCCCNGCATCGATGCTCACCGTGAANGCCGTTTNATTGGCATCGGTGTTGCGATCCACCATCAGCGGAAGATCNAGCTCATCNAGNCGCACACCCTCCATGGCCAGACAGATCAGCCCCCTGGCCTCGGTNGCCATGAAGTTGATCGCCTCCGGTGTNGCGAACTGGGCTGCACAGATGAGNTCGCCTTCGTTNTCACGCTGTTCGTCGTCCACCACCACNACACAGGAACCGTTNCGNANAGCGGTGAGTGCTTCAGGGATGGAATCGAAACGGATCGGATCGTCCGGCTGATGCGGTGACCGGGTGTTCAGGAGCCTGTTTCCAAGAGATCTGTNCCCATTATCGATCTCTGTACGATCGAGCGTCAGCTCAGNTGGTTCATGGCAANAAGCGCTCCGTCACCTCTGGCAGACATGGTTGCAACAGGAGGCGGACGNGTTGCTGTGATCGGGGCNTCCGGTTATGGCGGCTTGCAGACCGTGCGNCTTCTNGATGGGCATCCTTCGNTGACGGTGTCCTTCCTGGGTGGAGAACGCAGCGCCGGACAGCACTGGAATTCNCTNTGTTCNTATCTGCCCCTGCCGGANGACCCGCTTGTCGAACANCCGGATCCGGATCGGATNGCCGCCTCTTCCGATTTCGCCGTGCTGAGTCTTCCCAATGGACTGGCCTGCCAACTGGCACCGAAGCTGCTGGACCGTGGNGTGCGCGTNGTTGATCTCTCCGCCGATTTCCGCTACCGATCCCTGGAGCAATGGANCCAGGTCTATGTGCAGGAAGCAGCAACCCTGGACCGCNGCGATGCCGANCTCTGCCGTGAAGCGGTTTACGGCCTGCCGGAATGGAATGGACCAGCCATCGCTGAAGCAAGGCTGGTGGCNGCTCCAGGCTGTTTCCCCACCGCCAGCCTGATGCCGCTTNTGCCCTTCCTCAAACAGGGGCTGATTGAGACCTCCGGAATCATCATTGATGCCAAAACGGGCACGTCCGGTGGTGGGCGAGTACCGAAGGAGCCCATGTTGCTGGCGGAAGCATCCGAATCGATCGCTCCCTATGGAGTGATCGGACACCGCCACACCTCTGAGATTGAACAGATGGCAACGGAGGCTGCAGGCCAGGAGGTCAATCTGCAGTTCACGCCCCATCTTGTTCCGATGGTCCGTGGACTTCTTTCAACGGTGTATGCCCGGCTGAGGGATCCAGGACTCACAGCCGACGACTGCACAACGGTTCTGGAGGCTGTTTATCGACATCATCCCTGCCTGACTGTGCTGCCGGTTGGCAAGTACCCCGCCACCAAATGGGCGCGCAACACCAACCGTGCTCTGCTTTCGGTTCAGGTGGATACGCGGACAGGACAGCTGGTGCTGATGAGTGCCATCGACAATCTGATCAAGGGTCAGGCCGGCCAGGGGGTGCAGTGCCTCAATCTGATGGCCGGACTGGCTCCGGAGACAGGTCTTCCGCTGAAGCCTTTTTATCCCTGACGCCATTGCGGCATCAGCTTTGTCAGGGCCATTGGCAGGAGCTTGTGCTCCTCAACCTGAATGCGTCGCGTCAGTGAGGCATGGTCATCCGTCTCAAGAACCGGAACAGCTGCCTGGGCCACGATCGGCCCGGAATCCAGTTCCGATGTGACCAGATGAACGGTGCAGCCGCTGATCCTGACTCCTGCAGCGAGAGCCTGGCCAACGGCATCCAACCCACGGAAGCTGGGCAGGAGTGAGGGGTGAATGTTCAGCAGACGTCCGGGAAACCCCTCGATCAGTCCATCCGTGACAATCCGCATCCAACCGGCCATCACCACAACTTCCACCGCAGCGGCATGAAAACGGCTTAAAAGCTGCCGATCCAGTGCTTCCCGGTCCTGATGGACCCGATGATCGAGGACATCGACATCGATGCCAAGCCGTTCCGCCCGCTGCTGGGCCCCACACCCCGGGTTGTTCACGACAAGCAGGCGGATGTCTGCGTTCAGATCACCGCGGAGGATCGCCTGGGCGAGAGCCTCGAAATTGGTTCCACTGCCGGAGGCCATCACTCCGATGCGCAGGGGGGTCTGCTCAGCTTTTTTCCGCTGGCTAGAGTTAATTGAAGCGGGGTTTGGTCCTTGTCCCATCACTCCATCCTGCCGATCGTCCGCACCGATCACTGTCAAAGCTCAGACGTTGTTTGGGATGCTTGTTCTGTGATCTCTGAAGGGCGTTTGTACGAACCTGACGTCGCAAGGTCTCTCTGAGGTGGCTGATCCGGTTCAGATACGGCTCGATCTCCGTGAGCCTGCCAGCCAGACCATCCAGGTTGAAATGCGCTGGATGCCCATCTGTCATCGACAGACCTGGCAAC
>NYUU01000049.1 GCA_002684175.1 Synechococcus sp. CPC35 | reverse complement strand
TTGCTGAACGGGGCGCCTGGAGGCGGGCATCGCGCGTCTTGGCGCTGGAGGTTGAGCCGGGGCTGGTGGAGCTTGAGGTGAAGACTCCTCCAGGTATTCCGTGTCGTCCTGATAACGGGGTTCTTCTCGGCGCTCATCCCTGCGCATATCCCTGCGTTCATCCCGGAGTGGTCGTGGATCATCAAGGTCCCGCTCGTAGCGGGGCTGCGGTTCGTCCAGATAGCGGCGTTGTTGAACGACATCCCGGCGACGATCGTTCAGCTCCACGTACTCAAACTCTTCCTCCGGTTCGAACCGCTCAGCTTCTGACGGCCTGAGCCGCCGCTGTTCCTGCTCCACCGCCTGGCCTGAACTGAGCTGGTTCTCCACCGGGACCAGATTCACCCGGTAACGCTCCCGTTCCTGTTCCTCCCAGCTGGGACCGCCCACCCCGAGCTTTTCAAGCACTCCACTGTTGAGCTGCTTGAGCTTGTCTTCAGCACCCTCGTAAACGATGATCCGATCCGGTCCGCTGCTGACGATCTCCTCAACCGGCATCTCCCAGGTGCTCAGCACGCCTTCACCGAGCAGGGGCACGCCGAGGGCACCCATCACCAGCGTGGTGAGTTCTCCGGTTTCAATATCGAAGGAAAAGCCGAGCACGCGTCCGAGCTGCTGGCCCGATTCGGTGATCACCTGGCAGTTGATCACCCTGCTGTAGCGCTCCGGGTTGAAACCCTCGCTGAGGGAATCGGCGGAATCCACCAGGATTACATCCCCCACCTGCCGAATCCGGTCCAGCGGCATCCAGCGGGGCAGACCTGGCAGAAAGCGGGTGAGCGGGTTGTCGCGAAGGCCAACCGCCACCACTTCGCGGCGGTCGATGTCCACAATCACCTCTCCCACAACGCCGAGGCGACGCCCGGTGTCCCGGGTGATCACCTGGGTCCCCATCAGTTCTGAGCGCAGCCAGAGCCGATCGCTCGGTACACCGTTGATGGCGTCAGATGGGGAGGGGGTCTGGGTCAAGCGCGGGCCTTCGGCCATGAGCAGTCAGATCATTCTGGCGCAGCGGATCGGCGCTGCATGTTCGTTCTGCTGCAGCGAGGTCAGGCCGCATCGGGAAGGCCCACCACCTGGGTGTGGGCGCCGCGGGCCTGGGTGACGCCGATCGTGCGTTCCGCTGCACCGATCATCGGCCGGCGGTGGCTCACCACCATGAACTGCGCATCCTGTGCCTGTCTGGCGATGAGGGCGGCGAGACGCTCCACGTTCACACCGTCCAGAAAGCTGTCCACCTCATCGAGGGCATAAAATGGTGAGGGGCGGAATCGCTGCAGAGCGAACAGAAAGCTGAGGGCCGTCAGCGATTTTTCGCCTCCGGACATGGATGCCAGTCGTCGCACGGCCTTGCCCTTGGGATGCGCCACGAGGGTCAGTCCCCCCTCGAGCGGATCCTCCGCATTCTCCAGCTGCAGATGGCCGTCGCCTTCGGAGAGAGAGGCGAAGATCTCACGGAAATGGCTGTCCACGGCCGTGAATGCCTCCATGAAGGCTTCCTGCCGCAGGGTCGCGACGGTTTCGATCCGCAGCAGCAGCTCCTCCCGTTCGCTGTTGAGCACCTCGAGCCGTTCGTTCAATTCCGCCAGCCGTTCTTCGAGAGCCTGCAGCTCCTCCAAAGCCAGCATGTTCACCGGCTCGAGGGCTTCCATCCGCCGCTGGATCGCCTGCAGGTCCGCCTGCAGAGCTTCGAGGCCGGCCAGGCGGATCGGATCGGGGATTTCCGGCCGTGGTTCCGGCAGAGCCTGCTCCATCTCCTGCAGGCGGATCGCACCGCTGCGCTGCTCTTCGATCAAGCCCTCCCGTTCCTCCTTCAGCCGTTCCAGGTTCCACTCCGCCTGCTGAAGCTCCTGTCGTTGTCGGGCCACCTCCGCTTCGGCGGCATCACGGGCCCGGCGCTGGCTACCGAAGCGTTCCTGCAACTCCGCCTGCTGTTGCTCCAGCTCGGTGCGTTTCTGCTGCAGCTCGCTCTGCTGCTGTCGCCAGGCTCCATGGGCGGTGGCCAGGGCCTGCACCGCCTCCTGCAACCTTGATTCTTCATTGGCCAGGGCCGTTTCCTGATCCTTCAGCCGCTCGAGCGCCAGCTGCCGTTCGCGGCGGGCGTTCAGAACCACATCCCGTTCGCGGCGTGCCGTCTCCAGCCGCTGGTCGGCGGCCTCCAGATCCTGCTGCAACTGCTGCCAGGCGGCCGCATCATCGTTATCGCCGCTGTTGCGTTCGGCCTGATCGAGCTGCTGCTGCTCCTCCATCAAGGGAGTGAGCTCCCGCAGGATCACCTCCAGGCGCTGTTGCTGCTCGCTTTGGTCCTGCTGCAGCCGGGCGAGGCGTTCGGCCCGCTGCCGGCTGCGTTCCAGCAGGGGCCCGTGGTTGCGTCGGGCCGCATTCCGTTCCGCCACCAGGCCAGCCTGCTGTTGCTCCAGCTCCCGCAGTTTGGGTTTCTGCTCACTGAGCAGCTGGGCCAGTTTGGATTCCTCCCGTCGGCAGGCCAGCAGGGATTCCCCCAGTTCCAGTAAGCGGCGGCGCAGGGGTTCGGCCTCGTCCTGGTCGCTGCTGCGCCCGAAACTGAGGCTGCCACTCCGCTGGGAGAGGCTGCCCCCGGTCATCGCACCACTGCGTTCCAGCAGCTCGCCATCAAGGGTCACGGCGCGGGACCGCCCCAGCTGCTGGCGGGCAGTGGCCAGATCAGCAAACACAAGCGTGTCGCCGAACACGTAGGCGAACACCTGGTCGTAAACGGGTTCAAATCGCACCAGCTCCACGGCGCGACCGATCAGTCCCAGGCCGGCATCACCGCCACCCGGTTTGTTGCCCCTGGCAAAAACGGCTCCACCGCCACCGCCGGATCCTCCGGCGCGGATCTTGTTCAGGGGCAGGAAGGTCAACCGACCGGCCCGCCGGCTTTTGAGCAGCTCAATGGCACGGGCGGCGATGCGATCGTCATCTACCACCACCTGGCCGAGACGGGCGCCGGCGGCCACCTCCAGGGCGAGCCTGTGGCGGTCTTCGACTTCCCCGAGCTGGGCCACCGGCCCATGGATTCCATCCAGCCCCGCTTCCAGCAGCAATCGCAGGGCACCGGTACCGCGACTTTCCTGCAGTGCATCTCTGCGGCTTTCCAGCCGGGCGATCTCCCGCTCCAGCCGCGTCTGCTCCTGCTCCAGCCGGCTGCGGGTGCGCTGCTGGATCGCCAGGGATTCAGCGGTCTGCTGCAGAGCCTGCTTCCCATCGGTCAGAGACTGCAGCAGGGTTTGCCAGTTCTCCTCCAGGGTCGTGAGCTGCTGCGCCACGGCGTCGCCGTCGGCGCCGTCCTGAGTCTGTTCCTGGCGAAGCTCCTGCTGCCGTTCCTGTTCCTGCCGCAGCCGTTCCTGGAGTTGCTGCTGCTCCTCCAGCAACGGGGAGATTGCACTCTGCAATTCCTGCCGCCGGCTGCCGCGCCGCTTCTGTTCCTCCACCCAGGCACCGGAGCGGCCGGCCACATCCGCCAGCCGGCGGCGTGACATCTCCACAGCCGACTCAGCCTCACGACAGGTGTTCTCGGCGGTCTCGAGCGCTGTGTTGTGCGGATCGTGCTCGAGCCCACGGGACTGCTGCTGCCACTCCTGCCGTCGACCTGCCAGGTCATGGCGCAGGCCCTGCAGTTTCTGGCCCTCCTCCTGATGCAGTCCGGCCTGTCGCTCCAGTTCGCGGCTGCTGGTGTCAAGCCCGGCCAGGCTCGCCTGCACCGCCAGGAGCTGGTCTTCCCCAAGAGCCTTGACCTGCTCCTGGAGGGTCTGCAGTTCAGCGCTGGCCTCGTTGAGTTGCTCCTGTCCAGCGGCAATGGCGGCGGCATCCCGCAGCTCCTGTGCTTCGAGAGCCGTCTGGCGGGTGGCGAGATCCTTCAGGGCCTGCTGTGCCGCCTCAAAGGCGAGCACCATCTCCTGCTCGCGTCCCAGATGCAGCCGCTCCCGCAGCTCCTGGTATTGGCGGGCCTTGGCACAATCCTTCTCCAGTCGCTGGCGACTGCTCAGAAGCTCCTGTTCGATGATGCGACAGCGATCCTGTCGCTCCTGAACGTCATCGAGTTTGCGGCGGGTCTGTTCGATGCGGCTGTCGAACAGGGCAACCCCTGCCAGTTCGTCGATGATGCCGCGGCGGTCACGGTTGCTCATCGACACGATGCGGGTGACATCGCCCTGCATCACCACGTTGCTGCCCTCCGGGTCGATGCGCAGTCGACGCAGCTGGGTCTGCAGTTGCTGGAGATTGCAGGGGATGCCGTCAGCGCTGTAGGAGGAGCTGTAGGAGCCCCCAGGCATCACACGCAGCTTGCGGGAAACGGTCCATTCGGTCTGCCCGGCCTGGATCCAGGGTCCTTCCTCGGGGGCATCAAGTCCCTCTTCCGCAGCATCCGGCTGCCATTCACTGAGATCGAAACGCACACTGACGGTGGTCTCAGCCGCCTTGCCGGTTTTGAGAACCCCACTGTTGATCAGGTCTGGAAGCCGATCGGCCCGCATGCCACGGCTTGTGGCCAGACCGAGGCAGAACAAGACTCCATCGAGGATGTTGCTCTTGCCTGAGCCGTTCGGCCCGGTCACCACTGTGAATCCCTCTTCAAGAGGGATTGTCATCGCCCCCCCGAAGGACTTGAAATGCGTCAGCCCAACCTGATTGATGTGAACCAACAGGAACCAGGGCTATCGGCGGCCTGAACGTAGCGGAGCTCACGAAAAGCTCAAGGGTTTGATAGTTGACAGCGGCCTTGCCACACCTGCAACCGCCCGTTGAGGTCGCCCCTGATCTCTACATCAACCGGCTCTCCTGCATCCGCAGGCAACCTGCCAGAGAAATTCCCGGATCGAACCCGCTCCGCCCAGCCACGGTTGCCGGAAACGGCGCAGCTGCGTGGCTCCAGCCAGACCAGTCGATGCGCCGGGAGCGGGATGGCTGGTTGATCCTTGCCGTTGGGTTGTGGCAGGCCTGGAAGTCGCCAGGTGCGGCAACCGGCACCATCTTCCAGGAGCAGATCGATGTGAGATCCGTTCGGATCGTCGGGAGCGCCGCTGTGGCGTAACAGGGCGTAGCGGGGCATGGACTTTCCCAGACGCTGCAGTCTTCCTAGCCTTNCCNNGTANTCATGCCAACGGCGTTCATGGCCGAGACCCCNCCGCCGCCGCAGCCCAACGGCAGCTTNGAGCACCATTTCCGGGAGCGGTTTGACAGNCTGCTNCCCACGATTCAGAAGCGTTGGCCNGAGCTGGCGCAGCACACCCTTGAAGCNACNAGGGGNAGTGTTGATGAACTGGTGCGTCTGATCGAGCGCAACACCGGTCTNACTTCNCANGGNGTGCGTGAACAGCTCGAGGAGCTGATGCAGACCGCTGGAGATCAGGGCCGCAATCTTGCTGACAGTCTCGATCCTCTCGAGGAACAGCTGGAACAGCTGCTGGATGAACTGAACACCACCCTGCGTCCACGGATCGAAAAACCGGTGCGACAGCGTCCACTCCTTGCCCTTGGCGTTGCCCTCGGCGTTGGAGTGCTGCTGGGAGCCATGCTCAACGGCGGACGGCGGAACTGATGAGCGATCAGCAATCTCCGCGTGGATTGGGAGCCGCCGCGCGGGTCACGGCACTGGCTGCTTCGGTGATGGATCTGCATGTGCGGATCGCCCTTCAGGAGGTGGATCGTGAGAAACGGCGCCTGATCAGCGGTGGCCTCTTCCTTGCCATCGGAGGCACGGCGATGCTGCTGGCACTCCTGGCAGCTGAGGGCGCTCTTCTGCTCTGGATTCAGGACAACTGGACGCTGCAACTGACGCAGGCATTGCTGGCTCTGGCGATCGCCAATCTGGTGCTGGCGGGCATCAGCCTGCGCATTGGTGGTCAGGTGCTCAAGGGGCCTTTCCTGCCGCAGACCCTGGAGGGTGTGATGAAAACCGTTCGGGCTCTGATGGGACGAGTCTGATCCGGCTTCACCAACCTCCCTTCCAAAGCGTCAACACGCCAATTGTTGAAACGATTCAGGCATCAATGATGAAAAGTTTCCGCCGGTTTTTGGGCTGATTTCACAAGCAATTTGTAATGCAGCCAGCGGCAGTCAATGCCGCCGTTGCTCACCGGAATCCTCCGCTCAGCCTTCAGCCGCAGGGCGCCCGTCAGGTTGCGATTTCCACTCAGCAGCCACAGCTGCCAACCCGCAGCCCTGGCTTTGGCGTAGTTCCCGAGATCTCGGTAAAGCTCTTCCAGCTCCGCCTCCTCACCGAGGCGCTGGCCGTAGGGGGGATTGCAGACCAGAACCCCAGGGCCCTCCGGCAGTGTCTGATCGGTGAAGTTGCCGGTGCGGATGCTGATCAGATGATTCAGGCCGGCGGCTTCGACATTGCTGCGGGCCTGATCGGCGATGGCTGGATCTTCTTCAAAGCCGATCACGGGGGGCAGCTCCAGATTCCGTTTCCGCCGTTGCCTGGCCCGCTCCTGTTCCTGTTGCCACAGGTCGAGCTGAAAATCAGCCCAGCCTTCCAGAGCGAAGCCACGGTCCAGGCCAGGGGCCTGCTGAAGAGCCATCAACACCGCTTCGATCAGGAGCACTCCAGAACCGCAACAGGGATCCACCAGGGGGGCGTTCCCATCCCAGCCGGTGAGTCGGATCAGGCCCGCGGCCAGATTTTCCTTGAGCGGTGCGACGCCCATGGCAGCTCGGTAGCCACGTCGATGCAGGCTGCCGCCGCTGCCATCAAGGCTGAGCACCGCTTCGCCGCGGCTGAGGTGCAGATGCAGGGAGAGATCAGGGCTTTCGAGATCAATGGAGGAGCGCTTACCCCAGAGGTCTCGCTGGGCATCAATGAGGGCGTTTTTGACCTGTAACGCTGTGAAATGGCTGTGATTGAGCCCCGGCGCCGCGCCTGTCACATCCACGCGGAAGGTCATGGATGGATGCAGCCATCGTTCCCAGTCGAGGGCCTGGCGGATGCCGTCGTAGAGGTCGTCCCTGCCATGACAGGGGAAACGGGCCATCTGGCGCAACAGGCGGAAGGGCAGTCGTGCCTGGAGATGCAGCCTGTAAAGGCAGGCCATGTCAGCTTCGAAGCTGACGGCACGCCGTCGGGGCCTGGCTGTATGAGCGCCTAAGGATGTGAGCTCATCGCAGCCTGCGGCTTCAAGGCCTTCAGGAAGCACTGCGATGGCGTGTTGCCGGTCCGTTCGAGCCAAGGGCGTGTGCTCCAGGCCACCACTGCTGTCAGAATGACAGCGTCCGACTTGTCGGACTAGGTGATTCACACCAGTGTCTCGGACAGCGGTTCGATTCCGCTCAGCTCCATTCCTCCCTCAATCAAGGGGCTGCAATGGTTTCGACGGGGCATGAGGAGGGTGACTGAAGCCTGCTCGGTAAGAGCAAACACGTAACTGCGAACAACATCGTTCGTTTCTCCCGTCAAGCAGCCCCTGTTGCTGCCTGACCCTTAGGGGAGATGGGGTGAAGTCAGCCTTATCACCCAAATGACTCATGGGGCCTGGAAGGGCCCCTTTTAATTGTCAGGGGCTGGAAACTCGAGTACTTCCTTAGGTTCTCTGGATTCAGTTGCACGCAAATCTGCACGCAATCTTCTGTTTCTTATTGAAAAAGGCCCCCCTGAGGAGCCTGAGGTTTGGAGGTCGTTGGGATCTGGGTGGATCAGTTCCTGCTCGAGCTTGTTGAATTCCTTCAGTAATGTGGAAGCGTCGGTTTTAGCCCTTCGAGTTGTTCAGGGAGATAATTTGAACCGAGAACCCGACCCTCACAATTGCGCGAACCAAGGAGAAGGAGGGAGAAGCTGCGCCGCCGAACG
>NYUU01000048.1 GCA_002684175.1 Synechococcus sp. CPC35 | reverse complement strand
TTGAAGGTCGTGAGGCTGCCCGGTTGAGCGTGGTCAGGCTGTGAACGTCCTCTGTCTCTTTCTGAAAGGGATGCAGATCATGGGGCTGCCGTCATCTCGATCGAAGGCTGCAGTTGGTGAAAACCAGGCTCTATTGATTAATTGTTTTAACCTATGAGTTGGTAGTGATATTGACGTATCGCTTTCGTTCAAGGTCTGCAGATGTTCATGGAAAATATTCGTTCTTTTTTAATAAGAACGAATTTAATATGCTTTTGTTGTTGTGTTTTTCTTGGATGCTTCGAAGATATTCAGGGTCTTTGTGGCTGCTTTTGCGCATTCATATTGAGGTTTTTAATTCTTGCTTACCTCTGAAACCAGCCTGTCAGGGCAACGGCCAGAGCGTCTGCGGCGTCATCCGGGCGTGGAGGATCCGTAAGATTTAGTTCTCGCATTACCGCTTCGAGTACTTCATCTTTTTGGGCGTGCCCGAAGCCGGCCAAAGCGAGTTTGATCTGCATCGGTGGAAATTCAACGATTGGAATTCCGAATCGTGCCAAGGTCATAATCACCACACCTCGTGCCTGAACAACACTGATGGTGTTGCTTGAGCGATAGAAGAAGAATTTTTCAACAGCTGCCAGCTCCGGTCGCCACTGGCGGATCAGCTGGCGCAGATCACCAGCGATCTCCACCATGCGCTCTCCTTCTGATCGTCCTGCGTCAGTTCGGATAATTCCGCAATCCAACATTCTCTGTACCCCTCCCGTGGTGTCAATCACGCCATATCCGACCCTTGCCAGCCCTGGGTCGATGCCGAGAATCCGCATGGGCTGAATTGTGGTGCGATCAGGCTGCCAGCGCCAGTTCAAAGTCGGCATGGTCGCTGCTTTCGCTGCGCTCGAACACCTTGCAGAACACCTTCACCACCCTTTCACCGGAATCCACCTGTTCGAGAGGGTCCTTTCTCAGGCGGTGGCGCAGGCAGCAGGACGTCACTCTGGCGACATCCCCTTCGCTGACCTCCGTGCGGCCTTCGAACGCTGCCAAGGCCCGTGCAGCTCTGTTTGTGACGATGTCTCCACGCAGTCCATCCACGTCGAGTTCGCCACATACCGCTGAAATTCGCAGGCGCAGGTCTTCATCAATACTCACCTGCTCCAGGCGATTCTGTGCTTCAACCACCCTGTTCTGCAATGCATTCTGATTGGCTTCCAATGCATTGCTGAATCCATCGGGATCACTGTCGAAGGCCGTGCGTTGATCCACCACCTGAACCCGAAGTTCCGGATCACGAACGGTGCGTACTTCCACGCTCATACCGAAGCGGTCAAGCAGCTGCGGCCGCAGTTCCCCTTCCTCGGGATTGCCTGAACCGATCAGAACGAAACGGGCGGGGTGACGAACCGATACACCTTCTCTTTCAACGGTGTTCCAGCCGGAAGCCGCTGAGTCAAGCAGGACATCCACAAGGTGATCGTCAAGCAGGTTCACTTCATCCACGTAGAGCAGCCCACGGTTCGCCTTTGCCAGGAGTCCTGGTTCGAAGGCGCGGACCCCTTCGCTGAGGGCTTTCTCGATATCAATCGTTCCGCAAAGACGGTCTTCCGTGGCACCCAGAGGTAGATCAACCATCGGAACCTGGCGTGCCTCTGTGTTGAGAACCTCGCCTTTTTCAAGTCTCTCCAGAACCTGTGCACTCTGCAGATCCGGATCCGTTATCGAGCTGTTGTATGGATCTCCCGTCACCACATCAATATCAGGCAGGAGATCAGCGAGGGCACGGATGGTTGTTGATTTGCCAGTACCGCGATCACCCATGATCATCACACCNCCAATGCGCGGATCGATCACATTCAGGAGNAGAGCNAGCTTCATCTCCTCCTGACCGATCACCGCAGTGAACGGNTAAACCCTGCGCTTCCGGGCTGCAGACACNAANCAANCTCTGACTTGATCAGGATTGTTTCACAGGCTGCAGGGTGAGCACCTGGGGAGGGGTNGCATCTGCCGGGTANATCATTCNGACNCGCACATCCTTCCGCTCCCCGGGGNTGAGCTTCACCTGNCCAAGGGANGGGCCNTGTTGNCCCNGNCGNAANACNAGATGNACGGTCTGACGNCCCAGAGACTGGCCATCGGGCGNGCTGAGGCCACTGATCTGNAGCGGGCCGCGGAACATCACAGGNCCGTTGCTGTCACTGCGGAANCGAAGNGACTGCNGATTCCGGTTTCCTTTCANAGGAGAATCCAGCGACAGGCTGAGCAGCGTGGGNTTTGTNCCTGTGTTTTTCAGCGGCAGGGTGATGTCGTACTCAACTCCGTANTTCCCATGGGCAGCCCAGGCTGTACCGGGGTANTGNNTTTGCAGCTCGGCGGTCTGCACCTGACCGGTGGANAGNGTTCCACGNTCCAGNCTGCTGATCGGCCAGGAGATNGTCTTGNCCGGAGCCGAGAGAACAGTGCTTCCGGGATCCGTGATCCGAGTCNGCCAGCGACTGCCGANCTGCACNCCACTGACGCGCGAGTANATGATTTTTCCCTTGCTGNTTCTTGGTGTGGGGCGATGCTCCTTGCTGCTGAGCCTGCCGCTNTTCAGCAGTGCGAGCCACTGCTTTTCNNTGGGAGGTTTGTTGTTGTCNCCGTGAGCCGCNAGGGTGGCGATCGCGACAGCTGCGGAACTCTCAAGTCTCAGCTGNAGATTGCGACCGTTGAGCAATGGGTCGAGTCCGGACACNGGGATCGGCAGCTGGATGATTCGAGTTGGGTGTCCTGGTTCNAGTGTCCAGTTTNTNGTGNTCAGNTCCTGGGCCCGACGTCCAGCCAGGAGATCTCCCGCAACACGGCTTCCCGGTCCTGCCGCNACGGCAGNNGTGCTNTCCCNCATCAANNTTGGCAATGGNAGAAACGGCGCCTGGGTCTGNCCNTTTTNCGTNGCCTGGGANAGGGAGGTGCTTCCCTCCAGAAGNCTNAGGGTTACGGGCTGATCATCNAGAGGTTCNACNAGCACGGCCAGCCAGAGCGTGGACTCGGGGCTCGCCTNCTCATCACCGGCGTAGACGTGGTGGCTGAACAGATCGAAGCGTCCCACCAGGGGGATNGGGATNGAGGACGGTCCGGCGTCAGGAAANGTGGAGAGAAGGATGCCGTCATCCTTGATCAGCTCAGGGTTGTTGTCGTTCACCATCAGCACCGCATCAAGCCCACCCGGAAGNGNNCGCACGTTCTGTTCNCTNGTGATGACCTCTGCTGTGACCGGGGNNGCAATGCTCAGGCTTGCAGCGGTGAAGAGAGCAGCGANTTTCATGGCTTTTGTGCANCNGNCNGGGGTTTNAGGTACGGCGCCATGGCGGATGCCAGCCGACGGATCAGTTCNGTTGAGCGGGGATCATTGAAGGGACCTTTGACAAGGAAGCCTGCGACGGCTCGACGTCCNTCCGGCATTTCGATCAGTCCNGCNTCGGCGTAGGCGATGCCGATGTCTCCTGTTTTGTTGTAAACCCGATATCCCTTGCGAGCCANAGTGTCGTCGGGNGCTCCNTGCTGNCCNCCCAGNCCTCTCATCAGTCCTGTGGGCAGAAGAGTGTTGGTCACAGANGTCGCCATCACTTCCCNGAACAGATCGCGGCTTCTTGGNGCCAGTGTTTCGCCGCTGTCCACAAGGGCGATGGCGCGGCTGAGNTCNCGNGCGCTGGTGGTGTTGGTGCCATCAAGATCCGGTAGCCAGTTGTTGACCACCGTTGCAGGCAGGTTCATCGCCTGAAAACGGGCGTTGATCTTCTCTTTGCCCCCTGCTCGGGCGATCAGCAGATTCGTGGCGCTGTTGTCGCTGATGCGAATCATTTCCGTCGCCACCTCATGGGTTGGGAAACGGCTTCCGAGTGGTCGAGAGGCCATCCAGCCTGCTCCGCCTCCGACCAGCTCCTTGTTGAGGGTCAGCGGTTCGTTCCATTTCAGCTCGCCACTGTCGATGAGCTCCAGCGCTGCGAGAAGGATCGGCGTCTTAATCGCACTGGCCGCGGGCATCGGTCGCTCAGCATTCATCTGAGCGAAACGACCATCGTCCAGGATCAGCATGTAGGCACTGGCCTGGAGATCCTTCTGCTGCGCTGCGAGGGTCAGCCACTGTTTCGAAAGTGCCCTGATCTCCTCCGACGGGGAAAACTGTTTCTGAGGCAGGCCAACGCTTTCCTGCGTCAGCTCTTCGTTCTGACTCTCCTGCTGAGTGGTGGTGATCTCAGCTTCTTCCCCCGATTGAGATGACGATGAAAGAGCTTTGATCCAGTCCTGATCAGCCAGCCATCCCGGCAGAATCAGCTGCTGCTGCTGGACTTGAGGAGCCATCAGCTTCAGGGCTGAACCGGTGATCACCCCCAGTCCGATTCCCATTAAGACGAGGCGAAGCATGAGCCGAAGCGGTCGTCCCCAACCGCCGGCAGGTTGTGATGGACGACTGCTGGTCACCCTTGGCGATCGCTGAAGCTCGCTGACCTTAGGAGCGGTTGGTGCGAATGGCCCAGCGCAGTTGGCGGACCATTCCCCTCAGCAGTGCCACCTCTTCGGGCCTGATGGTGGCCCGTTGAAGGAGGTCGCTGACCTTGGCCATACGAGCTGATGCCGTGTGCGTCAACAGAAAACCTGCTTCCAGCAGCAGCTCTCTGGCGTCATCAAGCATGGCCAGAAGTGCATCGGCCGCTGCAGGGTCGCGCGTGGCCTGCCCCCCGGCGCTCACAGACCGATCCCCTGCTTTCAGAAGGGCGAGTTCGTGCAGAACCACGGCGACCGCATGGGAAAGATTCAACGAGGGATAGGCCAGACCGCTCTGCAGAGTCAGCACCTTCTGGCACAATCTCAGCTCATCGTTGCTGAGACCGCGGTCTTCCCTGCCGAACACAAGGGCAACAGGGGCCTGATGGGCTACCGAACCAGGTGCTCCCTCGCTGGCTGGTTCCAGCAGCCAGCGGATGGCCTGAACTGGTGTGTGCAGTGGAATGTCTCCATGATCGATTCGCCCACAGCTGCCAATGGTGCGACGGCAATCGCTGATTGCTGAAAGAAGATCAGGGTGAATGGTTGCTGTTTTCAGCACTGCTTCACCATGGACAGCCATCTGGAGTGCTGCACGACTCAGATGATCGCAGCGTGGGGATACAAGACGCAGCTGTTGGATGTCGAAATTGGCGCAGAGCCTGGCAACACTGCCGACGTTCAGAGGACCGGCCGGCTCCACAAGAATCACGACAGCGTTGATGTTCTGAGCAGAGGTGGGTTGTGTGATCAGGAAATCTTGTGAAGGTATGCGATCAGGTCAGCCATGGATTGGGGTTCGATCTGGAAGCTGGGCATCGGGGGGGTGTCGCCGCTGATGATCTGATGAACGAGTTCGGCGTCATTCTTCCGGTCGGTCACGCCTGAAAGTCTTGGTCCAACCAGTCCCTGACCAGCCAGGCCATGGCAACCTGCACAGTTGATCTGGAAAAGCTGACCGCCGTGATCCCGTGCACCCTCGAGTTCAAGACTGGCTTTGACATAGGGATCACGCTCAGAGGCGTCCAGCATCCAGATCGCGAAAATCACACACGCTGCCGCAGCAATCATCACGACAGCTGCCATCAGACCGCGAACGCGATCCGGCTGTTCAGCTGCAGTTGGTGAAGGTTGCATCGACCTGCCGGTGATCCAATGACAGAATTCTGGGTAATTCTGATCACAGATGCGACCCAATGATCGAACCTCTTCTTTGCGGAATCGTCCTTGGTTTGATCCCCGTCACTCTTACTGGCCTGTTTGTGGCGGCCTGGAACCAGTACCGCCGTGGAGGGAGTGCTCTGGGGGGCTAAGCAGAAGCAGGCTGCTGGTGCCGTAGCAACGCCGATCCAGAACCGTCCAATCACTGGTGCAGTCTGGTTCTTGTCCTGAGCGATGTTCACAGATCAGCACTCCATCGCGTCTGATCCACGATCCCTGCCCAAGCAGTTTCAGAGCGGATTGATACAGATTTCTGTCGTACGGCGGATCGAAATAAATGAAGTCGAACGGATCATCCCTCCATCTTTTTTTAAGCCAGCCCAGCAGATCACGGCGAACGACCTTGATCAGTGGCTTCGGTTCGCACTGAACGGCTACAGCGTTCAGGTTCTGGATGCAGATCTTTGCGCACCGGTTGTCTCTTTCCACTGCGAACACGGCGCTGACGCCTCGTTCGATCGCTTCGCAACCCATCACGCCACTGCCACTGCAGAGATCAAGCCATCGGCTCCCCCTCAAGCGAGGGGCCAGGATATTCATCACGGCCTCCCTAACCCTCGCAGTCGTCGGGCGTGTTGCCGTGCCATCAGGGCTGATCAGTCGTCGACCACCGGTCAGTCGGAGATGCCCCTTAATGGTCACTGGGTGAACTCATTTCGCCGTTCCTCACCCATGCCAGCCATCTCTGCAGCATCCTTTCTCCAGCTGATGCGGATTTTTCAGGATGGAACTGGCAGGCTCCGATACGCCGGCTCCAGACCATTGCCGTCACTGCAGCACTGCCGAAACCAGCGGTGGCAGCGAGAACCGAAGGTTCAGATGGCACAGCGGCAAAACTGTGGACGAAATACACCCATGCATCCTCATCTTCGACTCTGAGGAGTGGGCACTCTCTTTCAACCGTCAGGGGCGCCCATCCCATATGGGGGATGCGCTCGCCGGCATCAGCTGGAAGACGGCGAACATGGCCCGGCAAGACTCCAAGGCCAGCACTGCTTCCCTCATCGCTGCCTTCGAACAACAGCTGCAGTCCAAGACAGATACCGAGTAAGGGACGATCGTCAGAAACCCAGTCCTGCAGATGAGGAACAAGGCCTGTGGCTGTCAGATTCGCCATAGCGGGGTCGAAGGCTCCGACACCGGGAAGAATCAGGGCGTCAACTCCGATCAGATCCTCCCTGTTTCTGACAGGTCTGGGTTGCTGACCGAGTCGTTTCATTGACTGATTGACGGAATGGAGGTTTCCCATTCCGTAATCAATCAAGCCGAGCGTGGGATACAAGCGATCACTCCTGTCGCTCTGCGGTGGACTCAGAGATACTTCGAGATGGTGCCGGAAAGAGTTGCCTTGGGAACTGCACCAACGACGGTGTCGACCTTCTGGCCGCTCTTGAAGACCATCAGGGTCGGGATGCTGCGAATCCCGTACTGACTGGCAACGTTGGGGTTTTCGTCGGTGTTGAGCTTGAACACCTTGATCTGACCGTCGAACTCCTTGGCGATCTCCTCAACGATGGGGGCGACCATCCGACATGGTCCGCACCAGGGAGCCCAGAAATCAACCAGTACCGGCACGTCGCTCTGGAGAACGTCCTGCTCGAAAGAGGCGTCAGTAACAGCGGCGGCGCTGGACATACTTTAAAAGAGACTTCGGCCGAATTTAGCAATCCTTTTCACTTAAACCAGAGCAGATCCCGGTTGAGATGGGATCTGTGATGGTTACGGAATTCAAGACTGAAAGCCCGAACGCGCCGGGCCGGGGGTGTGAGGAGTGTGTGGGCAATAGCCCGCACACAATTCCAGATTACCTCTCTGTCACTTGCCCATCCCAAGACGTTGGGCCTTCTGGTACACCTTCCCTTCCGTTAGCAGTGAGGGCGCCACCACAACTTCGACGTTCTGCATCTCGCGAATGGTGCGGGCTCCGAGGGTCCCCATTGAGGTCTTGAGACANCCAAGCAGATTGTGNGTNCCGTCNTCGAGCTTGGCAGGNCCACGCAGGATGCGTTCAATGCTGCCGATGTTCCCNACCTGGATCCTTGTGCCACGNGGAAGAACCGGGCTGGGNGTTGCCATTCCCCAGTGAAAGCCNCGACCNGGAGCTTCGTCTGCACGNGCGATCGGAGATCCGATCATCACCGCATCAGCTCCGCAGGCGATGCACTTGCANATGTCCCCACCNGTGACGATCCCTCCATCGGCAACGATNGGCACATAGCGGCCGCTTTCCTTCTGGTAGTCATCCCGAGCGGCTGCACAGTCNGCCACCGACGTTGCCTGGGGAATGCCTACTCCCAGCACCCCTCGCGAGGTGCAGGCCGCACCGGGGCCGATGCCAACCATCACTCCTGCTGCACCGGCTCGCATCAACTGCATCGCAACGTCATAGGTGACGCAGTTTCCGATCACCACTGGAACGCCCATGTCCCGGCAGAGAGTTTCGAGATTCAGTGTTTGCTGTCCTTCCGGCCCGATGTGATCTGTGGAAACAACCGTTGCCTGAACAAAGAACAGATCAGCGCCGGCCTCGGCGATGATGCTCCCGTAGCGCAGGGCTGCCACTGGAGTTCCACTGACAGCTGCGATGCCGCCTCTGGACTTGATGTCCTGAATCCTCTGGCGGATCAGGCTCTCCTGTACCGGCTGGCTGTAGATCTCCTGCATGAGAGGGACAAAATCGTCCTTGCCGATGGCTGCGATTCGGTCCAGAACGGTGTTGGGATCCTCATAACGGGTTTGCACCCCTTCGAGATTGAGAACACCGAGTGCTCCCAGGTCCGAAAGACGAACGGCCATGTCCACATCCACAACGCCATCCATGGCACTGGCGATGATCGGAATTTCACGCTCAATCCCCCCGAGGGTCCACCGGGTGTCGGTCACCTCTGGGTCGACAGTGCGACCTCCAGGGACAAGGGCGATCTCGTCGATTCCGTAGGCCCGTCGAACGGTTTTGGAGCGTCCGAGCTGAATATCCACCGCGGAGCTTGATCAGGTCTGATCAAGGTACCAATCTGGATGGGCTGGTTCGCTGACTCAGCGGCCTGTCACCCGTGCCCAGGCTGTTCCGATGGCCTCAGTGAACTGTTTTCGGTCACCGCTGCGCACGAGATTTTTCAGTGCGAAGTTCAGGACCCAGATCAGTCCTGCCAGTTCAAGCAGTCCGGGGGCCAGGGGGAGGCTGTCGATGGTCCCGAGAATGCCCTTGTAGATGCGGCTGACAAGCAGGAAGACGATCAGTCCACCCACCACTTTGAGGGGGAGCTGAAGCCTGGACCAAAGAGCGGTTGGATCATCACTGTTCAGCCAGGTTCTGATCTTTCCAACCAGGAGATCCCATTCACCTCCTCCTTCATCCGATGGACCCTGAGCGGGGATTTCGATGGTGCTGGCAATCAGAGGATCAGGTGGCGTTGACGGGGGTTGAATGACGGGGTTTTCCGCTTCTTTCCGAGCGGGAACGGCTTGAGAGGGCGCCTGCGGTGCAGCCCAGGCCTGAGACTGCGGTCCAGTTGACGTGCCTGAAAGGTCTGCTTCAGAGCCTTCCGACTGCCCTTGGGGTGCGGGAGAGGCGGGTGTTGCAGGCGATGTGGAATCGGGATCTGCTTCCGGGGCTGGGAAATCGTTCGTACCCATGAAGCAGCGCGGAAATGAGAGGGGACTTTATCTGAGATTTTTCAGACATTTCCACCGTCCGAGATAGAATGAAAGATGACTGTCAGGCCCATTTATGGCGGACTCAGTGGGGCCTGGAAGAGGCGGCCCCGGCGATTCCGACGATCGAATCATCCAGACGGATCTCCGTAACGAGATGTCGCGCTCCTATTTGGAGTATGCGATGAGTGTGATCGTGGGTCGGGCCCTCCCCGATGCCCGCGACGGCCTCAAGCCTGTGCATCGGCGAATTCTCTACGCCATGTACGAGCTGGGATTGACCAGCGATCGTCCCTATAGAAAGTGCGCCCGTGTGGTGGGCGAAGTTCTCGGCAAATATCATCCCCACGGAGATACAGCGGTTTACGACGCCCTGGTCCGTATGGCCCAGGACTTCTCGATGTCGATGCCTCTGATTGATGGGCACGGCAATTTCGGTTCGGTGGACAACGATCCNCCNGCNGCNATGCGGTACACCGAATCGCGNTTGCAGNCNCTNACGACNGACAGCCTGCTGGAGGATATCGAGGCGGAGACGGTTGATTTCGCNGACAATTTTGATGGCTCGCAGCAGGAGCCAACCGTTCTGCCTGCACGGATTCCACAGCTNCTGCTCAACGGCTCCGCCGGNATCGCNGTGGGGATGGCGACCAATATTCCGCCCCACAACCTCAATGAACTGATNGATGGACTGCTGGCNCTGATTGCCGACCCGGACGTCACNGANAAGGAACTNATCAGACTGATCCCCGGCCCGGACTTCCCNACCGGAGGGCAGATCCTNGGNCGNGANGGCATCNGNGANACNTATCTGGGCGGNCGTGGTTCNGTGACCATGCGTGGNGTGGCNGCAATCGAGACGATCGAGGCNGCAGGTCGNCCNGATCGNGATGCNGTGATCATCACNGAACTGCCTTATCAGACCAANAAGGCTGCNCTGATCGAGCGAATCGCGGAANTGGTCAACGACAAGAAACTTGAGGGAATATCCGACATTCGNGATGAGAGCGATCGCGANGGGATGCGNATCGTGATCGAGTTGNGGAGAGATGCTTACCCACAGGTTGTGTTGAACAACCTGTTCAAACTCACNCCGCTGCAGAGCAATTTCAGTGCCCACATGCTGGCACTGGTGAANGGTGAGCCGATCCTGCTGACCCTGCGCAGGATGCTCGAGGTTTTCCTCCAGTTCCGNGTNGANACCATTGAACGCCGCACGCGTTANCTGCTGCGNAANGCCGAGGAGNGGGACCATATNCTNCTGGGCCTGCTNCTTGCCCTCGACCAGCTCGACCCGATCATTGCTCTGATCCGGGCGGCGCCNGACACGGCCACNGCACGGCAGCAGCTGCAGGAGCGCCATGGCCTGAGCGACATTCAGGCGGATGCAATCCTGCAGATGCAGCTGCGGCGACTGACTGCTCTTGAAGCNGACAAGATCCGNCTGGAGCACGAGGATTTAGTCACCAAGATNGCNGATTACAAGGACATCCTNGGACGGCGTGAGCGGGTGTTCGGCCTGATTCAGGACGAGCTGGTCAAGCTGCGTGANCGTTATCCCACNCCCAGGCGCACTGAGATNCTCGACCTTGGGGGTGGACTCGAAGACATCGACCTGATCGCCAACGAACGTTCCGTTGTGCTGCTNACGGAAACGGGTTACCTCAAGCGGATGCCCGTNAGTGAATTCGAGGCCACCAGTCGNGGAACCCGNGGCAAGGCAGGNACNAGAAGTCAGGGTGAGGAGGCTGTGAAGCTCTTCATCAGCTGCAACGANCACGACACCNTGTTGCTGTTCAGNGACAGGGGAGTNTCCTATGCCCTNCCGGCCTATCGGGTTCCCCAGTGCAGNCGCACTGCCAAGGGNACNCCGGTGGTGCAGCTNCTGCCGATACCCAGAGAGGAGGAAATNACATCNTTACTNGCGGTTTCGGAGTTCAACGATGANACCGACCTGCTGATGCTGACNAAGGGTGGNTTCATCAAACGCAGCCGTNTGTCCGCCTTCAGCAACATCCGCTCGAATGGACTGATNGCCATCAGCCTNGANGACGGAGATGCNCTCACCTGGGTCCGGCTGGCANTACCNGGTGACAGTGTGNTGATCGGATCCAGGGCTGGCATGACGATCCACTTCCGCCTGGTGGATGAGGAACTGCGCCCCCTTGGACGAACCGCNNGGGGAGTGCGCTCNATGAACCTGCGGGATCAGGACAGTCTTGTGAGCATGGACGTGCTNCCTGCTGAGCTGGCGGATCAGGTGGCGGCCAGCGATGAGGCCGANGAGGGTGAANCTGCAGGGGCTGAAGGGCCCTGGGTGCTTGTGGCCTCTGCCTCCGGNCTGGGCAAGNGGGTTCCNGTGACCCAGTTCCGTTTGCAGAAGCGGGCAGGGATGGGACTGCGGGCCATCAAGTTCCGCACTGCTGATGATGCGTTGGTGGGACTTCGTGTTCTCGGTGCNGGTGAAGAACTTCTGCTGGTGAGTGAAAAGGGAGTCATCGTTCGTACNAGTGCNGATGCCATCCCACAGCAGTCGAGGGCNGCAACGGGTGTGCGACTGCAGCGNCTGGACAAGGGNGATCGNCTNTCNGANGTGGTGCTTGTTCCNCCTGAAGCNGAAGAGCCTGANANCGANGAGTCTGAATCCGAAGAGAGTNTNGAAGGGAAGCAGGACTCTGTCGCNCCGGATGNNGANGCTGAAAACAAGCCTTGAGCGACTGNNTNGATGTGCTNGTNNTGGGGGGTGGCCCTGCTGCCCTCTGTATTGCTTCGGAACTGGTGCAGCGTGGTGTGGCTGTTGCCGGGATAGCACCTGATCCGATCGAGTCAGCCTGGCCCAATACCTACGGAATCTGGGTCAGGGAGNTGGAGNACCTCGGCCTCGATCATCTGNTGCAGCATCGCTGGAGTGACACCGTCAGTCACTTCGGANGCGGTGGTTCTTCGGATCAGGANCAGGCGATTTTCCATGGNACGGACTATGGACTCTTTGACCGCAAAGCACTCCAGCAGCACTGGCTGNAGCGNTGTGACGGCATGACCTGGCACCGGGAACGGGTCCGAAGCCTTGATGCNGGNAACGATCTCACCACAGTCACCTGTGNATCGGGGCNGCAGTTNNAGGGNCGTTTGGTGATTGATGCTTCCGGCGCCAACTCGCCNCGGATCAGACGACCGGACCGGGGNNNGGTGGCNGGCCAGGCGGCNTANGGCGTGGTGGGGCGCTTCTCTGCANCACCNCCGATCGAGCCGGGCCGGTTCGTGCTCATGGACTACCGCTCTGATCACCTCAGTGAAGAACAGAGAAAGGAACCGCCGACGTTCTTGTATGCGATGGATCTGGGTGATGGGGAGTTCTTCGTGGAAGAAACCTCACTCGCTTTGGCACCGGGTGTTCCCTACGAGGTGCTCAAGCAACGGCTCCAGCAGCGCCTGGATCTGCGCGGCTTTGAGATCACTGAGGTGATCCATGAGGAGTTCTGCCTCTTCCCGATGAACCTGCCGCTGCCGGATCGCCGTCAACCGGTGTTGGCGTTTGGGGGTGCAGCGAGCATGGTGCATCCGGCTTCGGGCTACATGGTGGGATCGCTGCTGCGGCGGGGACCGGACCTGGCCGAGGTTTTGGCGGGAGCCCTCGCCAATTCAGGGTTGGGATCCGCGGCCTTGGCACAACGGGGTTGGCAGGCGCTCTGGCCCATCGAGTTGGTGCTGCGCCACCAGCTCTATCAATTCGGCCTCGGTCGGTTGATGGGCTTCAACGAAGCGCTTCTGAGACGTCATTTCGCCACGTTCTTCTCTTTGCCCCAGGAGGATTGGTTTGGCTTCCTCACCAACACCCTTCCACTGCCACGACTGATGGCCTTGATGCTGCGTCTGTTCGCGACATCGTCCTGGGAGCTGAGGCGGGGATTGGTGCTTGGAGCACCTGCCGATCAATTGCCGGTCTTTGACCAGTCCACGGGCTGAATCAGTGGGAACAGACGATCGTCGGCCTCAATCTGTTGGAGCCATTGTTCCGGTAGCTCTTCGTCGCCATCCATCGCATCCATCAGCCGCCAGAACCGCTGCCGATGACGCTCGATGCGTTCCCTGGCGAGATCTGTTGTCGTGCCGGCTCGGAGGATGAAGCTCCAGTCCGATGACTGCATGAGCAACAACTCACGTGCCGCTTGTTTCAACAGCTCGAGATCCCGCTCACGGGCGACACCTCTGCTGCATCGACTCACCATGGCCTCAGAGGCACGTTCCCATTCCGGCACGACCCAGGAATTGGTCTCATTCAGCCAGTAATTGTGATAACCACCCTGGCCCCAGCTGGAAGGA
>NYUU01000047.1 GCA_002684175.1 Synechococcus sp. CPC35 | reverse complement strand
GACTTTCCCGGCGATGACATCCCCGTGGTTCAGGTCTCCGGCCTGAAGGCGATCGAAGGTGAGGCTGAGTGGGAAGCCAAGATCGAAGAGTTGATGGCGGCTGTTGACGCCAACATTCCCGAGCCTGAGCGCGAGATTGACAAGCCCTTCCTGATGGCTGTGGAAGACGTCTTCTCCATCACCGGTCGCGGCACTGTGGCCACGGGCCGCATCGAGCGCGGCATGGTGAAAGTCGGGGAAGAGGTTGAGATCGTCGGGATCCGTGAGCCACGCAAGACAACCGTCACCGGCGTGGAAATGTTCCGCAAACTGCTCGACGAGGGTATGGCCGGCGACAACGTCGGACTGCTGTTGAGGGGTATTCAGAAAGAGGACATCGAGCGCGGCATGGTGCTGGTGAAGCCCGGCTCCATCACCCCCCACACCAAATTCGAAGGTCAGGTCTATGTGCTCAAGAAGGAAGAAGGTGGTCGCCACACTCCCTTCTTTGCCGGTTATCGCCCGCAGTTCTACATCCGTACAACGGATGTGACTGGTCAGATCACTGCCTTCACTGCAGAGGACGGCTCCAATGTGGAGATGGTGATGCCTGGAGACAACATTCAGATGACCGGTGAGTTGATCTGCCCTGTGGCGATGGAAAACGGCATGCGTTTCGCCATCCGCGAAGGCGGCCGCACCATTGGTGCTGGTGTGGTCTCCAAGATCATCGAGTGATCAGCACCAGCTGATCCGTGAGTGGGATGACAGGGTCGGTCCTGTCATCCCTTAGTTTGAACATGCACCTTGACAACTGAATTCAGGGCTCCAAGCCGGGACCTGTTCGCTTTTTCCTATGTCAACCGCCATCGCCCAGCAGAAGATCCGCATCCGCCTCAAGGCGTTCGATCGTCGGATGCTCGATCTGTCATGCGACAAAATCATTGAAACCGCCGATACAACCGCAGCGACGGCCATCGGTCCGATTCCTCTGCCCACCAAGCGCAAGATCTACTGCGTTCTGCGTTCTCCGCATGTCGACAAGGATTCACGGGAACACTTCGAAACCCGAACCCATAGACGCATCATCGACATCTACAGCCCTTCCGCCAAGACGATCGATGCATTGATGAAGCTCGATCTTCCGAGTGGTGTGGACATTGAAGTGAAGCTCTGATCCGTTCGGTTCCAGTTACCACTTCCTAGGATCAAATCAATGAGACCACGGCATCCGTGAGTGATTTCTCTGTCAGGGAACTGCCCCTGTTTCCTTTGCCGGATGTCGTGCTGTTTCCGCAACAGCTGCTGCCGCTTCATATCTTTGAATCGCGTTATCGGATGCTGCTCCAGTCAGTCCTGGAGTCCGATAAGCGTTTCGGAATCGTCCGGATCAACCCCCAGTCCGGTGCCATGGCAGAAATCGGCTGCTGCGCCGAAGTCCTGCAGCATCAGACCACGGAAGACGGCCGGAGCTACGTCGTGACCCTGGGGCAACAGCGTTTCCGCCTGCTGAACATCAACCGGGAGACGCCCTACAGGACAGCAATGGTGAGCTGGCTGGAGGACGAACCTGTCAGCAATCAGGACTCACTCAGTTCGCTTCGTGATCAGGTCCATAAGGCTCTCACCGATGTGGTGACCCTCACGGCCAAGCTTCAGAACCGTGAGGTTGAACTGCCGGATGACCTTCCCGACCTTCCCCGGGAACTCTCCTTCTGGATCGGGGCCCATCTCGATCAGGCTGCCGCCGAGCAGCAGGCACTGCTGGAGCTCACAGACACCTCCGAGCGCCTCGAGCGCCAGTTCGAAATGCTTGACCACACTCGACGCCAGCTCGCTGCCCGCACCGTGCTGATGGACCTCAAATGATGCCGATCGCACTTCTGGTTGTTGTCGGCATCGGGGCCTATCTGTTCTGGTTTCGCCGAGATCGTCATTACGAATCCTCCGAGACTGTCGCGGCGGCCTATGACGCCTGGACAGATGACCAGCTTCTAGAGCGGCTCTGGGGTGATCATGTTCATCTGGGCCACTACGGCACCCCCCCCCGCCACAGAGATTTTCGCGAAGCCAAGTCGGCTTTTGTCCATGAACTCGTGAAGTGGAGTGGCCTCGATCAACTCCCACCGGGAAGCCGTGTGCTGGATGTTGGATGCGGCATCGGTGGAAGTGCTCGGATCCTTGCCCGTGACTACGGGTTCGAGGTTCTTGGAATCAGCATCAGTCCGGCTCAGGTGAGAAGAGCTTCTGAGCTCACTCCGACTGATCTCAGCTGCAGGTTTGAGGTGATGGATGCACTGGATCTGCAGCTTCCCGATCAGAGCTTTGACGCTGTCTGGAGCGTGGAAGCGGGTCCGCACATGCCTGACAAGCAGCGCTACGCCGATGAGCTGCTGCGGGTGCTCAAACAGAATGGATCACTGGCCGTGGCGGACTGGAACCGTCGCGACCCCTCGGATGGACCTCCGAACCGAATCGAACGCTGGGTGATGCGACAGCTTCTGAACCAGTGGGCCCACCCTGAATTCGCCAGCATCAAAGGTTTTCGCAACAACCTGGAAGCCAGTGTTCATCAACATGGCACCATCAGTACGGATGACTGGACCACCGCGACCCTTCCGTCCTGGATGGACTCGATCGTCGAGGGGGTACGTCGGCCTGGAGCCGTCCTGAGTCTCGGTCCCAGAGGTTTGATTCTTGGATTGCGGGAAACACCGACGATGTTGCTGATGAACTGGGCATTTGCCAGGGGCCTTATGCAATTCGGTGTCTTCCGCATCAACCGGAACTGAGCTCGGCGATCTTCAGTTCTGAGCTGGGATAAGCCCCGAAATTCGCCAGCCGCCCGCACAGGGGCTCAAGACGCTGAATCAGAGCACCGAGAGCACTCGGAGCGGCTCCATTCAGCTCAACATCCAGGAAAAAGACGTATTCCCCGAGTTCGCGCTTGGAGGGACGGGACTCGATTCGACTCATGTTCAACCCCTGATCAGCCACGCAGGCCAGGGCTTCGAGCAGGGCACCCGGTGCATTTCTGTGAAGTGAAAAAGCCAGACTTGCCACCTTGCCTTCCTTTGCTGGTTCTCCCCGTTCCAACAGCAGGAACCGAGTGCGATTGCCGACCACGTCATTGATGGGGTAGGCCAGTTGCGTCAGGCCATGATCCACTCCTGCAGCCTGGGACGCGATGGCTGCCCGGAAACGACTGCCCACCACCATCCGCGCTGCCTCCGCGGTGGAGGAGGTGGGCAGTTGTAGCGCTTCAGGCAGGTGCGTCGCCAGCCAGCCTGCACATTGCGCGAGTGCCTGCGGATGGGAGAGCACCTCGGTGATGCCTGTGATCACGCCGCTGCTCAGAAGCGCATGGCGGATCGGGAGCACAAGAGCTCTGCGGATGCAGAGCTCACGATGGGCCCAGAGGGCGTCATGGATTGCGGTGACCCCTCCCTCCACCGAATTCTCCACAGGAACGACAGCGTCATCGCAATGCCCCTGAGCGAGCTGATCCATCACAGCCCGCAGCCCCCCGCAGGCAATCAGCTCAGCCTTCTCCAATCGCGCCAGAGTGATCAGCTCCCGAGCGGCCTGCTCCCCGTAGGTTCCGGCCGGACCGAGAAATGCGACACGTGTCGGCATTGAAGCCAAAACCCATGGACTCGATAGGATCATGCCGCGTCGGGAGAAGCTCATGCCTCTGGCCTTTTCAGCCAGCCAGAAGCTGGATCTGGTCGTGAGACAAAACGCTGAGCGACTCCCCAATTATCTGCAGCAGGAGGGCCGTGTTCTGAATGCACTGCTGGACGCCAGGCAAATCGAACATCTGAGTCCAGGGCACTATCGATACCTGCTCGCCGACCTGCAGGTTTTTCAGCTGCAGGTGAAACCGGTGGTGGCCCTGCAGATCGAGAACATCGACGACACCCTGCTGATACGTGCTCTGGACTGTGACCTTGAGGGCAACGCCGGTGTTGACGACTTCAAACTGACCCTTGAGGCACGACTGGAAAGCCATGACCGCGGCCTGAAGGGGAATGCAGAACTGGAGGTGCAGGTCAGCCAGCCACCGCTGCTGCGTCTGATCCCTCGCCGGGTGCTGGAGTCAACCGGAGAATCAATCCTCAATGGAATCCTGATCGGTATCAAGGCCCGGGTCAGTCAGCAATTGCTGAGTGATTTCCGGCGATGGTGTCGCGAAACGGAAGCTGTGTCCTCAGCCCAGCAGTCGCTTGAGGAAACTACGGCGATGCAGGGGCGTGGGGCCTGAGTTCAGCAGTGCCTGACGATGCAGCAATGTCCCGTAGCCGCAGTGGCGCTCCAGTCCATAGGAAGGGAAACGTGAGGCCAGTCGCCTGATCAACGCATCTCTGGCTTCCTTGGCGATCACACTGGCAGCCGCAATGGCAGGGGAGCGACTGTCGCCGGCAACAAGGGTCTTCTGGGCACCGACCCAGAGGCGCAGTGGCAGATTTCCATCCACCAGAACCAGATCAGGAATCTGCGGCAGACGTTGCAATGCCCTCAGCATCGCCCGTTCCGTAGCTGTGCGGATCCCAGCGCGATCGATCTCTCGGGCGGAGGCCTGGCCCAGGGCCCAGGCAAAGCTGTGATGCATGATCAGAGGCACAAGCTGTGCCCGACGTTTGGCCGTGAGCTTCTTGCTGTCCGTCAGTCCAGCGCGCAGGAGTTCCTTTGCCTCCTGCTTCCCAAGAATCACCGCCGCCGCAAAAACAGGCCCAAACAGACAGCCACGGCCAACCTCATCGACCCCAGCGACGCCTGATCCGCTGGGAATCTCTTCCTGAGGAGGACCCATCTGCTCGAAGACCTCAGTCGGCCTGTGATGCAGAGGAGCGACGCCGACGACGTCTTGGCTCCTCCACGTCCTCCTGCGGGTTGCCTGGGTCAACAGATGCGTCGACTGAAGTTGGGTCAACTGTGGAAACCGTCTCGGCAGAATCTGTTCCGACAGCCTCTTTTTCGACAGCCTTGGTTTCCAGAGGAGTGATCTCCACCGTCAACGGTGCAGCTTCAGCTTCGGTTGCACCGGCTCCATCCGCATGCATTGCTGAAGCCACTGGCAGCGGGACAGCAGTGGCGGTGCTGCGGGGGCCGCCACGCACGTTCCGTCCCCCACGGCGACGACGACGACCTGCGCTTTCAGCCAGCTGCTGACGGGCTTCTTCCAGCACAGCCTGTTCATCCTCACCGGGACGAACCACTCGCACCAGAACATTGTCTGCCTGAGGCGACTGATCCAGCAGTAACGCCGGATTGAGACCCAGCCAGCCGAACAGGTCCTGCTGCTGCTCGGTCATCGGAACAGCCACCAGTTCAGGATCCTGGCGACGTGCCAGGGCAGGCTCCTGGGCTTCCTGGGTGGAGGGAATCTGTAGGTCCTGGTCTCCAGCTTCTGGCAACGGCACCGCTGCTCCACTGTCCTGACCGTTGCGCCCCCTTCCTCCCCGGCGACGGCGAACGTTGCTGGCAGCGTTTTCAGCGGGAGAGGCTGCCTCAGCCCTTGGCAAGGCAGCAGAACGCACCAGGCCTGTGGCTGTGGCGAGTGGCTCGAGCAGATCCTTGTTCGGCAGCACCGCCTCATGCCCCACCCCGCCGTCGCTGGTAAGGGCTCGACCGAACAGTTCGTAGATGTTCTGCCCCTGACGCTTGCGGGTCAGTTCCACCAGGCCCAGTTCACTCAGTTGAGCGATCTGAGGTCGCGCTGAGTCGTCCCGCACAGCTGAAATGAAGTGCTCCAGGAGCTGCAGCTGATCCCGGCGGGAATCCATATCGATGAAATCGATGATGATCACTCCGCCGATGTTGCGCAGCTTCAACTGACGAGCGATCTCGATCGCGGCCTCACAGTTCGTCCAGAGCACTGTTTCCCGGGCATTGGCCGAGCGCGTGAAGGAACCTGAGTTCACATCAATCACCGTGAGGGCTTCGGTGGGCTCGATGATCACGTAGCCACCGGANGGGAGATCAACCCTTGGCTTGAGTGCGTCCCGGATGGCGGCATTNACCTTGAAATGCTCCAGCAGCTCGTCGGGNTCGCTGTGGGCTTCAACCAGCAAGTNTCCGGACTCCGCACCGAGGAAACTGCTCACCCGGGCNACNGCTGCGGGATCATCCACCACCACACGGGCGAGGTGCGGTCCCATGTGATCACGCAGGATGCGATGGATGAAATCCTCGTCCCGATTCAGCAGAACAGGTGGTGTGGCGGTNTCCGCCGCCTGCTGGATCGCCTCCCACTGACGCAGCAGCGCCTCGAGATCATCAATTAAAAGNTCCTCACTGATNCCNTCCGCCTCCGTGCGGATCAACAGTCCNGCTCCCGGAGGNTTGATCAGAACACCCAGCGCCCGGAGNCGGTTTCGTTCGGCTTCCGAACTGATCCGGCGGGANATGCTCACCCCCTGCCCATGGGGTTGCAACACCAGGTATCTCCCCGGTAGGGCAAGGTTTCCCGTCAGTCGTGGGCCCTTGGTGCCTGTGGGTTCCTTCATCACCTGAACNAGAACCCTCTGACGGGGTTCAAGNAACTCGGTNATCCCTGCNGACCCTTTCTTCAGACGCAGNGGGCCGAGGTCGGTGACATGAATGAAACCGTTTTTTTCACTCTCTCCGATATTGACAAAGGCNGCATCGATACCGGGCANTACATTCTCAACAGTGCCGAGATANACATCACCGATCTGATAACGNCCCTGGGCGACGATCAGTTCATCAACACGTTCATCACTGAAGACCGCCGCGATCCGCAGCTTCTCAGCGATGACAATTTGCTGCTGGGGCATAAGAAAANNTGTTGAGCCCACGCGAGGCTCCGATCCGGTATTNGGCAGNCAAAGCCACCAGACCGGGNTGGTCGATCACTGAAATGAATCAAATGGTTCGGAGTGATGACTCCTATGAATCAGGCTCGGGGTTTCGGTAAAGACCGCCGCGCGAGCNTTGGACCTCGATATCCGGTGGGGATCAGACAAGACCGAAACAGATTGAGAGCAAAAGNTGCATCAACTGTTCTTTNATCAAGTTAGCACTCAGAGAGCTNCAGTCCGTCCCGGCTGAGGCGCNTCAGGGTCAGCGGNTCCGACAGCTGNTTNTCAATCCAGTGCTGGATCTGAGAGGGACGAACACTGCGTCCCATGGGATCAACGCTCGCCTCCAGTCGCAGCCGGACCCGCTCACCCTGTCCATCGGTGAGACANTCCAGCCTCCNGATGGCAGGGCGACAGTCCCGCTGTCGAGGNCGGCCTTTTTTNTCTGTGTCGTGCCAGATCAGNTCCTTCGCTGNGGTGATCGCTGCAAGGGCCTCTGACCAGTCCGTCGAGCCCCCGCTCTCCAGGNTCAGATCAAAACTCCACNCAGCNCCNCTGATNTCCTGAGACANGCTTTTCCCTCTGACAGGAACCTCGTNAACAGAGAGNATCTCGATCCCCTGCGGCAACAGCGGCTGCAGAATCTCCNTCAGTCTTCCGGCCTCCACAGCNTCGGTGAATTCCAGATCCATCCATTCGCCGTGGGCCTCCGCNCCCAGTGGCAGAGCCAGGGCGATCTGAATCCNGGGAAGCGGGTGGAAGCCGCCGCTGAAACTGATCGGCAGCTCACTGCGACGCAGGGACCGCTCNAGGAGGCGCATCAGATCCAGATGNCTGAGGAGNGCCATCGNGCCGGTNTTGGCGAATCNGATCCGCAGCCGACAGATCCNTTCGCTCGGAGGCGCTTNGGACGGTTNCTGCTTNGGAACCTCCGGCGCAGGAACGATCACGTTGTGACCAAGATCCGGCCCGCAGACACCACAGCTGCTGCANCCTGCGAAAGAGCAGTCAGGAACGACATCAGCGGCCAAAGCNCGCAGCAGGTCCGCCGCCAGCCAGGNCTTGTCGATNCCGGTNTCGATGTGATCCCAGGGAAGNGGCTGNCGGCAGAAGNTTGAGAGGTCCTCGCGATCGAGAGATCGAAGGACACTCCAGCCACCCAGTTCCATCTCTCTGTAACGGCCGGACAGGCCGGCTTCCGTAATGGCAGTGGTCCAGGCCGCATAGGTGCGATCAACGGATTCAAACCAGGCATCCATTCCCGCGCCGGTCCGCCAGGCGGCTTCAATCACCGCTGCAAGCCGCCGGTCGCTGCGGCCGACAAAATCCTCGATTGCCGAAAGACGCACATCGGTGAAGTTCACTTTCACGCCCCGCAACCGCCTGAACGCGTCTTTGAGCAACTGCTGACGACGCAGAAATTCTTCGGTGGACACGCTGTGCCACTGGAACGGCGTATGGGGCTTCGGGGTGAAGTTGCTGATCGTGATGTTCAGATTCAGCTTCCCCAGATCCCGGCAGCTCTGCTGAAGCATCGTGCAGGTCTCGGCGATTCCGAGAACATCTGCATCGGTCTCCCCGGGAAGCCCGATCATGAAATACAGCTTCACCTTGCGATATCCGTTCTGCATGGCGGTCTGGATGCCCTGCAGAAGGTCTTCATCGGTGAGGCCTTTGTTGACGATGTCCCGCAATCGCTGGGTGCCCGCCTCCGGCGCAAATGTCAATCCCGCCTTACGCGTTCCACCAAGGATGTGAGCGATGTCATCATCAAATCGATCCACCCGCTGACTCGGAAGCTGCAGCGAGACCTTCTGATCCGCGAGGCGATTGCGCAGCTCCACACCCACGGCCGGCAAGGCCAGATAGTCACTGCAACTCAGCGAGAGCAGAGANAANTCGCTGTAACCGGTCTGCTTCATTCCGGTNTCAACAGCCTCGATCACGGCCTCNGGTTCCACATCCCTGGCNGGGCGGGTGAGCATNCCCGGCTGGCAGAAGCGACAGCCCCGGGTGCAGCCNCGGCGGATCTCCACGGTGAGNCGGTCATGCACCGTCTCGACATGGGGCACNAGCCCCNTGGCGTAATGNGGCATNGGAGTCGCCACACGCCGCAGCACGCGTCTGGGCAACTCAGGNTGCAGTGGTTCAAGNGTGACGCCATCAGCNCCNGGNTCATACAGAGAGGGCACGTAGACNCCNGGCACCTGGCCCAGATCACGAAGCAGCTGTGAACGGGTCAGCCCNTCAGCCTTGGCCTGCGCCACCACCAGACCGATTTCAGGCAGAAGCTCCTCACCGTCTCCNAGNGCAATGAAGTCGAAGAAGGGGGCATAAGGCTCCGGATTGCTCGTGGCNGTGGGCCCTCCGGCAAAGATCANCGGCGGCGCNTCGGGATCTGTGAGNGGGCGGTCACCNCGATCNGCCGCANGGATCGGGACCCGACAGAGATCCAGCATCTCCAGGATGTTGGTGGCGCCGAGCTCATAACTGAGACTGAANCCGAGGATGTCGAAGGCCAGCAGCGGNCGGCGGCTTTCCACNGCAAACAACGGCTGCTGCCGTTCGCGCAACCTTGNTGCCAGGTCNGNTGCGGGNAGATANGCGCGGTCACAGAGCTGCCCTGGNACAGCGTTGAGAACCGAGTAAAGAATGATGTGACCCAGGTTGCTGGNCCCNACCTCGTAGACCTCCGGGTAGGTGAGAGCCCAGTGCACGGCGGCAGCCTCCCAGTCCCTCGGCACCACNCCNAGCTCATGCCCCATGTAGCGGGCNGGTTTGTTGATGCCGCTGTCCACNAGGGAGCTGAAATCGACAGGTGCATCGATGGCGGAGACGGTCACGGCAGGTGGCATCACGCGTATCTGCATCGTATGGAGCGAACGTCAACCCGGCCGGCAAGGCAGGATGCCTCGGCAATCCCCNCTCAGATTCCGTGGTGCAGGTCAACGGCAATTACCTCAAACTCAAGGCTGGTTACCTGTTCCCGGAAATCGGCAGACGTGTTNCGGCATTCAGCACTGCAAACCCCGATGCCGCGNTGATCCGCCTNGGGATCGGGGATGTGACNGAACCGCTGCCGCTGGCCTGCCGTGAGGCGATGAAAGTCGCCATCGATGAGATGGGNACCGCNGAGGGATTNCACGGCTACGGCCCNGAACAGGGATACGGCTGGCTGCGGGAGGCAATNGCCGTGAANGATTTCAGGAANCGCGGCTGTGATGTGAGCGCTGANGAGATTTTCGTCTCCGACGGATCGAAGTGCGACAGCAGCAACATCCTCGACATCCTNGGTGAGGGCAATCGAATCGCNGTNACGGANCCGGTTTATCCGGTGTANGTGGACAGCAACGTGATGGCTGGCCGTACCGGGGAAGCTGGCGATGGNGGACGNTACGGAGGTCTNAGTTACTTACCGATNAGTGCCGACAACGGCTTTGCGGCCCAGATCCCCAGTGAACCGGTGGATCTGATCTACCTCTGCTTCCCCAANAACCCAACGGGCGCCGTTGCCACGAAGGCTCAGCTGCAGGCNTGGGTGGATTACGCCCGNNANTCCGGNGCACTGATCCTGTTCGATGCCGCCTACGAGGCNTTCATCCAGGACCCCGAACTTCCCCATTCCATNTTCGAGATCGANGGTGCCCGTGAGTGTGCCATCGAGTTCCGTTCNTTCTCCAAGAATGCNGGTTTCACTGGCACACGCTGCGCTTTCACCGTGGTGCCGAAAGGCCTGAAAGGCAAAACNGCCANNGGNGAGATGGTTGAACTCTGGGGACTCTGGAACCGCCGCCAGAGCACCAAGTTCAACGGAGTCAGNTACATCGTTCAGCGCGGTGCTGAAGCNGTNTACTCCGATGCNGGCCANGCAGAGGTGANGGCTCTTGTGAGCTTNTANATGGAAAATGCCGCGATCATCCGCCGNGAGCTGAGCAGNGCNGGACTGTCGATCTACGGCGGAGAACATGCTCCCTANGTCTGGATCAAAACGCCGGAGGGCATGGACTCCTGGGGCTTCTTCGATCATCTGCTCAATCGGGCCNACGTGGTGGGAACACCNGGCAGCGGCTTNGGTGCNGCCGGTGAAGGNTATTTCCGCCTNTCNGCCTTCAACAGCCGCGCCAACGTGGATGAGGCAATGACACGGATCCAGGCTCTGTNATGCCCCNTGCATTNCGANTTCCTTTAGNNTTGCNGNAGCTGAGNTCAAGGGTNATGGGCGTTGAGACTCCCAGTCGCAGCCCCGGCGGAGCAGCCGTGATGGAGAAAGCGCCTGAGCGGGTGCGGAAACAATTGCCCCGCTACAAGGTGCTTCTTCACAATGACCCGGTCAACACCATGGATTACGTGGTGACGACCCTTCGCCAGGTGGTGCCGCAACTCAGCGAGCAGGACGCTCTTGCCGTGATGATTGAAGCCCACAACACCGGCATCGGCCTGGTGATCGTCTGTGATCTCGAACCGGCTGAGTTTTACAGCGAAACTCTGAAGTCCAAGGGCCTGACGAGCACGATCGAACCGGAAAGCTAGTTGTCGGCCCTGTTCCGCACGCTCAATTCAGCTCTGGACAGGTTGGTTCTGATCACTCCTCTGTGGGTACCGGCTTTGTTGCTGATCCCGGTGCTCTATGCCATCGGCTGGATCAAGGCTCAGCTGCTCACTTTGATCGGCCTTCCGCCAGAGGCTGTGTCTCTTGTCGGAACACTGTTCAGCTTTGTGCTGTTCCTGCTGCTGATGCCTCGCTGGATTCGCCTGCGCTGGGGGGTCAGGCGCCCCTGGCGGGCTCTCGGCATCTGCGGCAGCGGTGACGATGGTCATCCGCTGATGCTCAGCATGTTGTTCAGGGGATTGATCTGGGCCGCTCTGTTGCTGGCTCTGGTGGTGATTCCGTTGCTGGTCGGATCATGGGGCAGCTGGCGCGGTGATTGGTCCCTGCGGATGGCACTGGATGCCCTGCTGCTGCTTTTCGGTGCAGGCATGGCCGAGGAGCTGATCTTTCGGGGCTGGCTCTGGGGCGAGCTTGATCGGATGGTTGGTCCGTTGGGAGGTTTGTTTGCTCAGGCAGCGATTTTCAGCCTGGTGCACACACGTTTCAATCTGGGGGTCATGCCGATGGTTGGGCTGCTGACAGGCCTTTTCCTGCTGGGGCTGGCCCTGGCCGTGCGGCGCCATCTTGATCAGGGCTCTCTCTGGGGCTGCATCGGCCTGCATGGAGGCCTTGTGAGTGGATGGTTTGTGCTGGAGAAAGGCCTTCTTGAGCTCTCACCTGATGCACCCGCCTGGCTGAGCGGCCCTGGTGGACTGAACCCGAATCCCCTGGGCGGAGCGGTTGCCATCACCGCTCTGACCCTGTTGCTCTGGCGGCAGCGGATGGATCTTGCGAAAGTTCTGAAACAAGCTGAATGAATTCCCGCCTTAAGCCAATTCCAAGAACGATCGTGTTGAAAACGTTGATTTTAAAGGACTACAAAAATTCCAGA
>NYUU01000046.1:8970-12815 GCA_002684175.1 Synechococcus sp. CPC35 | reverse complement strand
AAGCAGTTCCTCTCCTTCAGATTTCACTACCCATAAGTCACTACTATATTTTTCAGCAAATGATGGACGCAAAGGCCAAGAATTATGGACAACCAATGGAAAGGCCAAGTCAACCAAACGCATTACTGACATCAACCCCGGCCCGGAGAGTTCATCACCATCAGATTTACTGGGATTAAACCGCAACTTATATTTCGCGGCAAATGATGGAAATACTGGAAGTGAACTATGGCGCTACTCACTCAAATCAGAGTCTTCATCCATCGTACGGGACATCCGCATTGGCTCAAACCAGGGATCCAACCCCAGCGAACTAACAGCGCTTAAGGATCAGATTGTTTTCGCCGCCGAAGGTGAGACTTATGGCCGTGAACTTTGGATCAGCGACGGCAGTCGAAGCGGAACAACACTTCTAAAAGATATCAATCCGGGCGGACTGGACTCTAACCCCAAGGACCTGAATCTGATGGATGGCCAGATTTTTTTCTTAGCTGACACTTACTTAGACGGACGGCAGATTCTCAAACTTGATAGCGCTAGCTTAAAAATAAGCGAAATAAGCGGAGGCAGAGAGAAAGACATAGCAGTCAATCCTGAAGATCTTTATGCTTCACGTGATCAATTATTCTACAGCGCTGAAACAACAGTACAACCAACACAATCAGACAACCAGTCAGATGCGAATACTGACTCTGATCCAGGTGGCTTCATGATTGCAGCTGACGGGATCGAAGCAGAAGCACTTGATAGCATCGAGGAATACAACAGGTCCATAGACAGATACAGGAAAAATGATGATCCAGAGTGGCTGAACTTTGCAAGATTTGACGCCAATAGGCTTTTAACATTCAGTACTATCGACAATAATGACAGCTCATTAGCCCTGGACTGGAATCGATATTATCAACCTCTATCCGATCAATCGCTTTCAACTTCACTCCCCATTCGAATTCCGGGAGGGACACCATCGACAGCCGCTTCACGCAGCACAACAGGATCAGTAGATAACGGCGACGCATCGGCAGACAACGATGTAAACGAGACAAAGCGCGGACGCGAACTCTGGATTTCCAATGGCAAAGCGGAAGGGAACTTTTTCGTGAAAGATATTAACCCCGGCGAAGCAAGTTCCAATCCCACCGGCTTCAGCACTGTGGGAACGAAAACCTATTTCAGCGCCGACGATGGTGTCGCAGGCGATGAGCTGTGGGTCACAGATGGAACAGCGGATGGTACCTATCGACTCACTGATATTAATAAAGGATTGAAAGACTCATCCCCCCGTTCCATCACAGAGTCTGATGGAATGATTTACTTTTCCGCAAAAAATGCTAAATATGGCCGGGAACTCTGGCGGCTTGGCACCGCAGATTCCGGGACAAAATCCTCAGGTCGTTCCAAGCAGACAGATCAGGAGCTCACTCGCATCGGATACAGCAAGAGGGGAAAAGCTCGCCTTACTGGAAAAAACAAAACAACAGACGAGTTCATCTTTGCAACCAAGAATCAATTCGGAAATAAAAAGTCAGATCGAATCACCGGATTTTCATCGAAGGATGGAGACACTCTTCGACTCGATCAGGATTCCTTCCCCGGCCTGAACAAGATCCGCTTCCAGGCAACAACCTCCATCGACCAGTTCAACAAGGAAATGGGTCGCGACAGTTCGATGATTTATTTCCAACCCTCCGGAGAGCTGTACTTCGATGCCAATGGCAGACAACCCGGCCTGGGTGACGAAAAACAATCGGGGCTCTTTGCAATCCTCAAGGATGGGCCCGCCCTTTCGGGATCAGACATCGCAATGATCTGATCATTCCTGCCAGGGAAGCCCGGAACCCACCACCTGAGTGATGGAGGTCAGTCCGTGGCGATCCAGCTGCTGCAACAACCCCTCAAGGATCCGNGGCACCAGATCCGGCCCCTTGAAGATCCANCCNGTNTACAGCTGCACNAGCGAAGCNCCNGCNGCNATNCGCTCCCAGGCGCATTCNGGCGAATCAATTCCCCCAACGCCGACCAANGGCAANGCNGGNCCNGCACTGGCCCGCAGCCGCCGGATCACCTCCAGGGCACGGCCGCGCAGGGGTGCGCCACTGAGNCCGCCGGGCTCCTCNNCCAGCGTCCGTCCGGTCTGGGCCATNCGNCGCTGCTCNAGACCCAGTCGATCAANNCTGGTGTTGACAGCGATCACCCCGGCNAGACCTTCCTCAAAAGCAAGACGAGCAATNGNATCAATGGACTCGTCATCAAGATCCGGTGCAATCTTCACCANCAGGGGGGGGCAGGCCGTNAAACGCCGCAGCCGTTCNACCAGCCGCCTCAGTTGCGCGGAATCCTGNAGCTCCCGCAGNCCNGGNGTATTCGGTGANCTGACATTGATCACGGCGTAATCGGCCAGCGGCGCCAGCAACTCCAGGGATGAGGCGTAGTCGTCCGGNGCCTGCTCCAGNGCGGTGATCTTCGATTTGCCGACATTGATNCCCAGCACAGCCGGCCGCCTTCCAGGAGGATCCAGCCGCTGACGCTCGAGGGTCTTCAACAAAGCCTGGGCGCCATCGTTGTTGAAGCCCATGCGGTTCAGGGCCGCCTGTTCCTCAGCAAGTCGGAACAACCNGGGCTTCGGATTGCCNGGCTGACCATGCCAGGTGACCGTGCCCACCTCAGCGAAGCCGAAACCGAAGCAATCCCAGATCCCNGCAGCGACTCCGTTCTTGTCAAACCCGGCCGCCAGNCCCACCGGNTTGGAGAANCGACAACCGAACAACACCTGCTCNAGNCGNAGGTCCCGGCGCTGCAGGTCCCCCGAGACCCCCTCGAGCACGGAAGAGACACCGGGCCAGCGNCGCCGCAGGCTGGCCTGACCAAGGGCNGTCAGGGCCAATCGAGACATCTGCTCGGCATCCACGCCCTCGTCGCGAGCCAGCACAGGACCCAGCCAGCGCCCATAGAAGGCACCGCTGCTCAGGGGTCCGGCCGAAGGGGACGGCGACATTCAATGCCTCAGGACTGTCCTGATCCTGCCTCGCTGCGTTGCAGACGCCAGCGNTCACCCTCCAATGGCACCACAAGCCANTCNCGCCAGAGCCAGNCGTCGNGTTTTNCTTGCANCTGCCNGATGGGCTGCTCCACCAGCTGAGCCAGCTCCACCAGGGAAAGGCTGAACTCCCCATCCGCNAGCCGATCCGCCAGCTCCAGACGCGACAGCAACTGCAGCANNGCTTTNGGAGCAGGCTCTGCTTCCGNGGACTCNGGNATNGCAGGGGAGCCCGTCANNTCCGGTTGACTCCCCTNGGAAAAGGCAACGGCGATCCGNTCCACACGCTCGTTGTCTGGATCACCGCTGTGTCCCTTCACATAGGCAAGCGGAACATCATTCAGCCTGGANGCATCCAGTGCTTTCCAGAGATCCTGATTCAGCACNGGCTTTCCGGCCGCCGTCTTCCAGCCNTTGCGCTTCCAGCCCTGCATCCAGGACCCCAGACCATCAATCANATATTTACTGTCCGTCCGCAAGGTGAGATCGGGGTGNNGGGGAAGANCTTTCAGNCGTTGNAGCACCTCCAGNGCCGCCTGGAGTTCCATCCGGTTGTTCGTGGTCGCAGNNTCNTGTCCACCGAACTCCTCAACNCTTCCGTCCTCAAACCTCANCAGNGCACCCCAACCCCCCGGACCTGGATTGCCACTGCAGGCTCCATCCGTGGCGGCAGCCACAACACGCCCGCGTCCATCACCCATTGATCATCCCTGCCACTGTTCGGTACAACACGGTTTCTCGCGCAGCCTTGCATGGGGCGAACCNACCGCAGAGCAATCGGTCTGGCCGCAGCCGGTCTGACCACAGC
>NYUU01000046.1:0-8965 GCA_002684175.1 Synechococcus sp. CPC35 | reverse complement strand
TGACCGNCATGCTCGTTCCCCNNGGACTGTCGGCACGNGCTTTGTTTGACAGCAANCCTCTGAACCAGGCCAGCTTTGCAGTACTGGCNCAACCNGTGGGNAACAGTGACTGGAAACTGCTCGTNCTCGAACAGATCAAACGGAGTCCACGCTGCTGGACGCCANGACCCGACGGGCTTGTGGANCCCACTCTCAACAGTTTTGATTTCGCCGGAATCTGCAGTCGATACCTCGACAGCAACAGTTACTCGCTGAGGAGTGGTGGGGAGGATCTCGGAACCCGCTTCAGACTTCGATTGCAGCAACGCGGCACAACCCTGCAACTGGAGGCGATTGATCCANGGGAAGTGGCACCGATCCCAATGGGCCGTGGATCCGTATCACGTCGAGATCGAAACGGCTTCGTGCTCCTCCAGCTGGATGGAGACTGGCGACTCGAGCGTCGTGTCTANAAGGGCCGAACCCTTGGACATGTNTACTTCGCCNACAGTCAGCCGGTGAACACCTTGCTGGCAAAGGCTGGCAACGCTGAGATCTTCGCAAGCCTGGGTGGNGCGAGTGNTCCGTCAGCGCCACCTCCAGTCATGCCNTCCGTNANGGCACCCATCCAAGCCACNATCAGNCGGCCCGTTCGTCGNANGNCCCGTCCGCGACGGNTGGCCAGCCGCGGCCCGATCAGCCTGCCCGTNATTCCNTACAGGCGCTGATCACGATCCGGCTGCAGGNCCAGTTGACNGATCGNNCNCNAANGCCTGCNGGNTCAATTCTCTCCCTGTANTTTAANNAATGTGAGGAGTGCTGATCGCCTCTTCAGGGTCGAAACAAGGACAGACTCCTGAACGCGTTCCCTAAAAAAACCCTGCCTTCGGCAGGGTTTTTTGTTGTGAAGACTNCCAGCTTCCGNANGGAAGCNGGCATGGNACGATCACTTGAGGGTGNCTTTNCCGCCNGCCTCTTCGATCTCNTTCTTGAGCGCTTCAGCATCGTNCTTGGAGATGCCCTCCTTGACGACCTTNGGAGCAGCTTCAACAAGGGCCTTGGCATCGCCNAGGCCGAGGCCCGTTGCGTTACGGACAGCCTTNAGCACTTTGATCTTGGCTGCNGCGTCAAAGCTNTCGAGAATGACGTCGAATTCAGTCTTCTCCTCAGCAGCTTCGCCACCGTCGCCACCNNCAGCAGCACCGGGAGCCGCCATNACAACACCNGCGGATGCAGCAGCAGANACACCNAANGCCTCNTCAATCTGCTTNACNAGCTCGGAAGCTTCNAGCAGNGAAAGGGACTTCAGTGATTCGAGNATTTCGTCAGTTTTTGCAGACATGGTTGTGAATNAAGAAGCAACAGATCAGTGAAACGATTGAGTCNNCCGAGACATCTCAGCTTTCGCCGNNTTCGGCGTGCTGTTTGAGNGCTCGCGCCATNCCGGANGGAACCTCGTTGATGCCNACAGCAACCTTGGTGGCCACCGCATTGANTGCACCGGCGATCTGGGCCATGAGCTGCTCCTTNGAAGGAAGAGCGGCGATGGCNNTGATCTCNTCCTGAGACAGNAGTTTGCCTTCNAAAAGGCCACCCTTTGTCTCGGACTTCTTGATGTCCTTCTGGAAAGCCTGAACGGCTTTCACACCGGCTCCGACATCGCCCTTGATCAGGACAAAGGCGTTGGTGCCGGTNAGAAGGGAATCGAGGNTGGCCCAGGTGCTGTCGCCATCAATGGCNCGGCGCATCAGGGAGTTCTTGGTCACCTTGCAGATNCCGTTGCCGGCCCGCANNCGNTCCCGCANATCGGACATCTCCTTGATGGAAAGGCCCTTGAAATCAAGAACCAATGCCAACTCGGCNTCGGCGAGGAGCTCCTTGAGCTCTCCGACGATCTGTTGCTTGNTCGCCAGCGTGCGGCCCATAGGAATTTGGATCGAATCGAGGTGGAACAAGCGGGGTACACGGCCGTACACATCTCGCTAACGAGACGAGGCCGNGTACCGATTCGATCCCTGANTGGGAAAAAAAACGTGTCACGTCTGCCTCGGCAGGGATTAATTCGTTCGGACCAACAAGCGCCNNTCCTTNTGAAATCCTGCTGTCTTTGGCCGGGCGTGTGCCCGTACTGGCTGNTGCCAGGCTGNAATTGTATGGGACCGGGTGNTCAGCCTTCCTGNGCGATGTCCTGGAGCGATGAATAATCAACTTCGACGGATGGCCCCATCGTTGAGGTCACGTACATCGATTTCCANTAACGACCCTTGGCTCCACTGGGCNTGTTGCGGTCGATCGTTTCCTGAAGNGTCTTCAGATTCTCGAGNAGTGCNTCNGCGGAAAAACTGGCCTTGCCGAAACGGACATGCACGATNCCACTGCGATCNGCNCGAAATTCAAGTTTGCCGGCCTTGAATTCCTTAATNGCTGCCGCGATATCAGTGGTGACGGTTCCTGCCTTGGGGTTCGGCATCAGACCACGAGGGCCNAGCACTCGGCCGAGCTTGGCCACCTTCGGCATCATGTCNGGTGTGGCAATCAGCAGGTCAAAGTTCATCTCCCCCTTGCTGATGCTCTCAACCAGTTCCTCCTCACCGGCCAGTTCGGCTCCGGCATCTCTTGCTTCTGCGACTTTTTCTCCCCGTGTGATCACAGCAATGCGNACGGTCTGACCGGTGCCATTGGGAAGAGCCACCGTGGTGCGCANTTGCTGGTCGGTGTACTTGGGNTCGATGCCGAGGCGCACATGGGCCTCCATGGTCTCGTCGAATTTGGCGTTGGCGTTGTCCTTNACAAGGGCAATCGCNTCAAGGGGTGCGTAGGCACGGTCCTNAATTTTGCTGGCCAGGCTGGACAGCCGTTTTGAAATCTTGGGCATGGCGGTTGTGGGGTGCNAACGACATCTGAGATGTCTTCCCCTGGGGGTGTTGGAAAANGAAGAAGTGGAGCTGACTGAAGCAGNGNTTTCAGCGTTAATCGCTGATNGCTACNCCCATATTGCGGGCNGTGCCTTCAATGATCCGCATGGCGGANTCGACGCTGGAGCAGTTGAGATCCGGAAGCTTGGTCTTGGCGATCTCCTCGAGCTGAGCCCGGGTGATNGTGCCGNCATTGCCCTTGGCGGACTCTCCGGAACCTTTCTCAATGCCNGCAGCCTTTGNGATCAACACNGACGCNGGAGGCGTTTTGGTGATGAACGTGAAACTNCGGTCCTCAAAGACCGAAATCTCCACCGGAATCACAAAACCGGCTTTGTCCTGCGTNCGAGCGTTGTACTCCTTGCAGAACATCATGATGTTCACCCCGTGCTGACCCAGGGCGGGACCCACCGGTGGAGCAGGGTTGGCTTTACCGGCCTGCAGGGCCAGCTTGATAACAGCAGTGACTTTCTTGGCCATCGGCTAACAGGTTGGACATCTGCGGATCAGCAGGCAATCTTGCCGGCTGGTCGGCGGAGNGGCGANGCCACTCCTTAGGCCGCCCTCCGCAGGGAGACGGCCGCCGCTGAATCAATTCTGTTTGCTGATCTGCGAGAACTCCANTTCCACCGGAGTCTCCCTTCCNAAGATCGAGAGCAGGGCCTTGAGNTTGTTGCGNTCGCCGGAAACCTCGATCACNTCACCCTGGAAGTCCTTGAACGGTCCNGCCGTCACAAGGATCTGATCTCCNTCAGTGAGATCCACCTTGACAACGGTTTTCTTCTCNGCGGCACGCTTGAAGATTCTGTCCACTTCNGANCGGCTCAGAGGNCGCGGCTTGATGTGGCCGCGNGCCCTNCCNGTGGCTCGACGNTCTTCTGCTCCGACGAAGTTGATCACGTTCGGAGTGCTTCTNACAGCCATCATCGTGTCCTCATCAAGAACCATCCTGACGAGCACATAACCGGGGAACACCTTTTCCTCNGTGGATTGNCGGGAGCCATCCTTCTTNAGCTTCACAGCCGGNGTCTGGGGAATCTCGATTTCAAGAATCCGGTTGCTNACCCCAAGGGTGACCGCNCGCTGCTCGAGGGTGGCCTTCACCTTNTTCTCGCAACTGGACGCCACCTGCACGGCATACCAACGCGCTACGGCAGTGTTGGCGACAACCGCCTCGGAGACAGTTCCCTCCTCACCGTCATTAGGAGCCGGCAGGCCGATCACCTCAGGGGCGTCCGTTGTGGTCAGATCATCGGTGGTCAGATCGTCGGGCACGGCGAAAAGGTGTGTACGAATTCAGCGGAACACCTGTGATGCAGCCCAACCGAAGAAGCGGCTCACAGCCGCGATGGCTGCCGCCGACAGACTCACCATCAGGATTACAGCGATGGATTCGCTGAACAGCTGCTGACGACTGGGCCAGACCACAAGCTTGAGCTCAGTGATGGTGTCTGCCAGAAATCCCCCCGATGCGGTGGATCCGGCGACGGGTTCAGTCGCTTCGGAGGCTGTGGTGGCGTCTTCGGAAGTGGGGCTGGTCACGAGGGTGAGACCGGAAGTTGACAATGATGCCGGTAGGCACTTTGCCAAACAAACACCCTACTTGATGCCGTTAAAACATCGGTTCGAACTGCATCGTTCCCCCTCCAGGTTCGGCGATTCGAATCGAGACCCCCTTCGCCCCACTGAAGCGCTCCTCCAGCAACTGGCTCGCCAGTGGGTTCTCCAGCTGGCGGCGAAGGACCCGCTGCAGCGGCCTCGCCCCGTACTCCGGCTCATAGCCCTGCACGGCAAGAGCCTCCGCCACCGAATCCTCAACCGTGAGCATCAGCCCCTGCTCCGCGAGCAACTTCGCCAGATCGCCAAGCTGAAGCTTCACGATCGGCACAAGGTCGGCAACCTCAAGAGGACGGAAACGGATCACCTCATCAATTCGGTTTAAGAATTCAGGCCGGAACTGATCAGCCAGAGCCCCGTCGACCTGGCGCTGCAGCACGGTCTCATCGGTCTGGCCGGAACGGGAATGTTCCAGGATGGCCGTACTGGCCAGATTGCTTGTCATCACCACCACGGTGTGACGAAAGTCGACCGTTCGCCCCTGTGAATCGGTCAGACGACCATCGTCAAGCACCTGAAGCAGAAGATTGAAAACGTCGGGATGGGCTTTCTCGACCTCGTCGAGCAGGATCACGGCATAGGGACGGCGACGCACGGCCTCCGTCAGCTGTCCTCCCTCCTCGTAACCCACATAGCCGGGCGGCGCGCCAATCAGACGGGCAACGGCGTTGCGCTCCATGAATTCACTCATGTCGAGGCGAACCAGGGCCTCCTCTTCATCGAACAGCGAAGCCGCCAGCGCCTTTGCCAGCTCTGTCTTGCCCACGCCGGTTGGACCAAGGAAGAGGAACGAGCCAACCGGTCGACGGGGAGCCTTCATCCCTGCCCTGGCCCTGCGGATCGCGGCGGATACCGCAGTCACCGCCTCCACTTGACCGATCACCCTCTCGCCGAGGTGATCCTCAAGCGCCAGCAGCTTGCGCCGCTCTCCTGCCAGGAGCCGCTGGACAGGGATGCCGGTCCAGCGAGCCACCAGATCAGCGATATCCCCCGCTTCGACCTGTTCACGCATCAGGGCTGTGCCGCTCTCCTGCGCTTCGGCCTGGCTGCGTTCCAGCTGTTCGCGCCGTTGCTGAACCCTGTGCAGCTGGTCGTACTGCAGCCGTGCCGCTTCCTCGAGATCGCCATCGCGCTCGGCCTCGGCAATGGCATGGCGAAGATCTTCATCCTGCTGCAGCAACTGCCCCAGTTCCTCCAGCTGACTGCGTTCCTCCTGCCAGCGGCGGCGAAGGTCATCCAGACGACCTGACACCTCCAGACGATTGCGCTGCAGCTGGATCCGCTCCGTCTCCGGTGACTGTTCCGCGGCCAGCAATGCCAGCTCCACCCGGCGCAGCTCCGCCTGGGCCTCTTCCACGACCTGAGGCTTGGAGGTCACCTCCATCTTCAGCTGAGCCGCCGCTTCATCGATCAGATCAATGGCCTTGTCCGGCAGGCAGCGGTCACTGATGTAGCGATCCGCCAGACGGTTCGCGGTCTGAATCGCCTCATCGGTGATCGTGACACCGTGGTGCAGTTCATAACGTTCCTTCAATCCCCGCAGGATCTCAAGACTGAGAGCAAGATCCGGTTCCCGGATCAACACCTGCTGGAACCGCCGATTCAGGGCAGGATCCTTCTCCACCGTGAGCCGGTAATCCTCGGGCGTGGTGGCACCGATGCAACGCAGATCACCACGAGCCAGAGCCGGCTTGAGCAGGCTGGCGGCATCCGTGCTGCTGCGATCGCTGCCAACCATCGTGTGCAGTTCGTCGATGAACAGAACCACGCCTGAATCGGGACGACTCACTTCATTGAGCACACTGCGCAGCCGTTCCTCGAACTGGCCTCGAAACTTGGCACCTGCAATCAGGGCACCGAGGTCAAGGGAAATCAGACGAAGACCCTGCAGAGAATCAGGGACTTCACCGGCAATGATCCTCTGGGCGAGGAGCTCGGCAATTGCGGTCTTTCCGACACCGGGTTCGCCGATCAGCACAGGGTTGTTTTTGCTGCGGCGCGACAGAACCTTGATCAGGTTTCGGATCTCTCCGTCACGACCGATCACGGGATCCAGGGCACCGGCCTCAGCTGCCTCAGTGAGATCACGACCGAAGGATTCCAGAGCCGTCGGAGCCTGATCCTGAACGGCCTCCAGCTGAAGCCGATCATGGGAGAAGGCCTCAGGCGAGGGCTCCGTTGATGACTGGCGTGAGGAGTTCTGCTCCTGCATCGGGCTGACAGGCGTCCGGAACGAAGGCTTCAGCGGTGGGGTTGATGACTCTGACTGCTGGGACTGTGATGGTGCTGTTTGTGCTGCTGCTGGTGGTGGGGATGATCGCTCCGGCTTCAGCATCGGCTCGAGGCGGTCCGCGGACAGTCCCAGAGCGGCAAAAAGATCCGCTCCGACGCGGGGATCAGCCCCGATCGCCATCAGGATCTCCGGTACATCGATCAGTGCCTCACCCCAACGTCGGCGGACCGCATCAGCGGCCTCCAGCAGACATTCGAGGTCCTCTCCGATGAAGAGATCCTGCCCGCGCCCCGAAGGCTGCTCCGCAAGCACGTCCTCCAGACGGTCCAGCAACGCGTCAGCAGACATCGGCAGACCATCAATCAGGCGCTGACAACCGGGGGCCGTGAACAGCACCTGAACCAGATGCTCCACATCCAGCTGCTCATGGCGCCAGCGACGGGCAACGTCCTGACTGCTGAGCAGCAGCTCCCAGACGGCATCGCTGAATCGATCAGGCTCGTGGGTGAGGCTGCGGTTGGCAGCAGGAGATGCGGACATCCGACTCAAAGGGTGACTTTCGACTGCAGTTCAATCAGTTCAACTCTGTACCCGTCAGGGTCTTCGACAAAGGCGATCACGGTTGTGCCATGGCTCATCGGCCCCGGTTCCCTGACGACTCGCCCGCCCTTTTCGGCGATCGCCACGCAGGTGCTGCGAATGTCATCCACACCAAGGGCAATGTGTCCGTAGCCGTCACCCAGGGTGTATGAATTTGTGTCCCAGTTGCAGGTGAGCTCCAGAACGGTCTGCTCAGTTTCCGGGCCATAGCCGACGAACGCCAGGGTGAACCTCCCTCCTGGATACTCCCTGCGCCGAAGCAGGGTCATGCCCAGCACCTCTGTGTAAAAAGTCAGAGAACGATCCAGATCAGCGACTCGGAGCATGGTGTGGAGCATCCTCATGGACCCTGATCACAGACGAGTTGCTGAATTCATTGTGGCCGGATGCCGGCGTTGACAACATGAACGTGGGGGATGACCCATAGGATCCCCGGGTTTACTCACGCCCAACGTGATCGATTCCCTCGACCTCGTCATCGACACCATCGTGGCCCGTGAGGTGCTGGACTCCCGTGGCAATCCCACCGTCGAAGCCGAGGTTCTGCTTGAGGGCGGAGCCATGGGGAGGGCGATCGTGCCTAGTGGCGCCAGCACCGGAGCCCATGAAGCTCACGAACTGCGCGATGGAGGGTCGCGTTACATGGGCAAAGGCGTCAGCCAGGCGGTGACGCATATCGAGGAACGCATCGCTCCGGCACTCTGCGGACTATCCGCTCTGGATCAGGCCGCTGTCGATGCGGCGATGCTGGAACTGGACGGCAGCGACAACAAATCCAATCTGGGTGCCAACGCCATCCTCGCGGTGAGCATGGCAACCGCCCGTGCTGCCGCCAACGGCCTCGGCATCCCCCTCTACCGCTACCTGGGCGGGCCAATGGCCAACCTGCTGCCGGTGCCGCTGATGAACGTGATCAATGGCGGCGCCCATGCAGCCAACAGTCTTGATTTCCAGGAATTCATGCTCGTTCCCCATGGAGCGCCCAGCTTCCGGGAAGCACTTCGCATGGGCACGGAGGTTTTTCACACCCTCAAGGACTTGCTCAAGGCCAAGGGGATGAGCACCTCGGTGGGAGATGAGGGTGGCTTTGCTCCCGACCTGGGCAACGTCGAGGCCGGAGAGATCCTGGTGGAGGCGATCACCAAGGCCGGCTACAAACCTGGCGAACAGATTGCGCTCGCCCTGGACGTCGCCAGCAGCGAATTCTTCAAGGACGGTCGCTATGCCTTCGATGGGGGCAGTTACACCAGCGCCGAGATGGTGGGGCAACTGGAGAAACTGGTGGAACAATTCCCGATCGTTTCGATCGAAGACGGCCTCGACGAGGACGACTGGGAGGGCTGGAAGCTGCTGACCGAACGACTCGGCAGCAAAGTGCAGTTGGTGGGAGACGACCTGTTCGTCACCAACACCAAGCGCCTGCAGCGGGGCATCGACAACGCCACCGCCAATTCGATCCTGATCAAAGTCAATCAGATCGGATCGCTCACCGAAACCCTGCAGGCCATCGATCTGGCGGGCCGCTCCGGCTACACCAGCGTGATCAGCCACCGCAGCGGTGAAACCGAAGACACAACCATCGCCGATCTCTCTGTCGCCACACGGGCTGGCCAGATCAAAA
>NYUU01000045.1 GCA_002684175.1 Synechococcus sp. CPC35 | reverse complement strand
TGGTGCATGTCTTGGCAACGCCTCCTTTCTGCCCGAAGATCGTAATGAACACAATAAAATGGATCGTTGTTCGGATTTTCACGTGGCCCTCGGAAAGATCAAGTGGCTTCTGTGGTTTTGATGAGTGATTTCAGCTGTTGTTCTCGTGGATGGGCCAATGGTCACAACATCAATTCATCAGCTTGCAGGCACTGCGACCTGCTATCCCACCAGAGCACACGCCATGGCTTTTTTAACAGCAGTTCTGCTTTCAGCTGTAATCCCTGTGGCCCCTGTAGTGGAGCAACATCGGTTTGGTTCATATTGGTCGTGAATGTTTATTACCTATATGCAGTTTTCGATCCATCCTGCTTTGCCGTGTGTCACTGCAGCGCCGGAGACTGTGGTAACTTGTATTTAATTAGTAGTGAATAGTGAGCAAAAGTTGCGCAATAGTTGTTCGGGCTTTCGATGGAGAAGCTCCGTATTTGCAATCGTTTATAGATCATCATCGTCGTATTGGAGTTGATCAGTTTTATGTTGTCTTGGTGCCTGATACTGCTCCTTTATGCAGGGCTATTGCTGCGGAAAATGATCTTTGTGTCATTGAGTCAGATGGGCAAAGAGTCAGAGATGCCACGGATCATGTCCGTGAAGATTATGTGGCTGTTATTGATGCAGATGAATATCTTCATCCTGATTTGATCGATTTCATACAACAGGAATCGTTCCAGTCCTTAGCCATGCCATGGCGGATGACCGCGACGCTTGATGCTGATGGATTCGCGTCACCGTCCAAGAGTTTTTTCACATTTCCGCAGATCAAGTCGGTGATGCGTACCCGTCATCTCGTTCGTCTTGGATTGCACTCTTCCAACAGCAAAGGGAAGGGGGCGCGGCTGGGCATTCGTGATGGATTGTCGTTCCCCGTGCATCACTATTACCTGCGAGGTCTGGATGATCTTCTTCTCAAAGAAGGTGGTGTCGTGAAACGCACCCTTTCTAGGAGCAGTGGCCGCCGGAGTGTTGAGCTTGGAAGTCTTGCTGACGGTCCTGGTCATTCTGTGGAATCGTTCCCAAGCCGCCATGCTCGGGTCGCTTACGTGCTCAGGATGTTGGAATCGATGCCGATGGAGCAAGACCCTTACTCTCTGTCGATCGATCAATCGATGCTTGATCAGCTTCGTGATGATGCTGACCAACAGACAAGGGCGATCAGAAACGAACTACTTGCCAGTGTCAATAACATCAAGGATGTTTTTCTGGAAAGCACGATTCGGGAGCAGATCATTGATCTGCAGCTCTGTTTGGATGGTGATCCGGCCAGAACGAGTTTTCAAAAACGTGTGCTGAATGTGTTGAAAGCTGATTGCAGACTTCGGCAAGCCTGGCCACGAAGGCTGTCGGCTTATCTCCAGTCCTTGCGTTGGAGTTCGAGGGACGATGGGGAAGCGTGAATGTTCCGTTGCTTCGTGATGTCTCAGCCCCGGGAGTCCTGCGGCCGAGGACTTTGATCGGAGGCACGACGTGCATCCACAATTTTCGCCAGCTCCAGCACATAGCCGGCGATGCACCAGCGGCCATGGCTGCGCGATCGGTTCTCTGGATCCGATCGGATTTCAGCGGTTTCCGCCATCAGCAGATCAAGTTCTCCCTGGGGCAGTTCATAGAGCTCATGAAGCTCCAGCTCTCGCCCCAGCAGATGGCTGCGGAACCATTTGCGCGTTGACTGCTCCTGGGGAGGAATCTCGTTGGCCATCCGCAACCTCTGCTCATTCATGCCATTCTCCAGCCATGAAGGAGCTCAGCTGGCAGCAGTTCGATCAGGCGGTCAGCTCCCTGGCTGAACAGTTCATGGGCAGAGGCTGTTCAGGAGTGTTCGGCGTTCCTCGCGGAGGGCTGTGCCTGGCTGTGGCCCTTAGCCATGCGCTTGAACGACCCTTGCTGCTCGAGCCGGCAGCGGATGCGCTGATTGTTGACGATGTATACGAGACCGGTCGGACGCTGGAGGCATTGCGTGAACAGTTTCCTGATGCCTCCTTTGCTGTCTGGGTCAGCAAGTGCCAGGCGCGCTGGTGGACAACGGCGGAGGTGAGCGCTGCTGAGGAGTGGCTTGTTTTCCCCTGGGAAAACGCTGAGAAAGCCTCCGCTGATCAAGCGGCATACAGAGCTTCACGGCGTCTCTCCTGATGACCTGCCGCTCCCTTTATCTAGCCTCTCCCTATGGATTTTCCGCGCAGTGGAAGCGGCTTCTGCTGCCGGAATTTGTGACAGCGCTGGAAGGTCTTGGACTTGAGGTTTGGGAGCCTTTCCAGCGGAATGGTCAGGTGGATCTCGCCGAGCCGGGCTGGGCTTATCGCGTTGCCCAGAGAGATCTCCAGGATGTGCGTGATGCAGACGGTTTGTTCGCCATTGTCAATGGAACGCCTCCTGATGAAGGGGTGATGGTGGAACTAGGGGCCGCGATTGCTCTGGGAAAACCGACGTTTCTGTTTCGGGATGATTTTCGCCGTTGTAGCGATTCCAAGGAGTACCCGCTCAATCTGATGCTGTTTGCCGGCCTTCCCCGGGATGACTGGGAGAGATTTGTCTATGCCGATCTCAAGGAGATCAAAGATGAGGGAAAAGCCCTTGCCATGTGGGCGCGGTCTTGAAAGGAAAAGTTTTGACCGGTGAAATTATTAGCTTAGATCGTCAATAATATTTTTAATCAAATTATCTGGGATAAACCAATGCTTGCATGGTTAAAGAATCCTGGATAAAGGAATCATCTCGTTGTAATCGTTGAACCGTTTTGGGCTGCGGTTGAAGCTTGTGTTCTCCACTCTGGAGACTTCAATCACTGCTGCTCAACACAGACTCCTGAAGCCACTTCATTCAGGGTGGCCAGGGTTCTGTTGCTGCCGGAACGGATCAGCCTGGACTGTTGCTTCAAATTGAAACGGCTTGTATTGCTGATGATCAGACGACCGTTAACAGAGACTGCCGCGTCGCCAGTCCCGGTTTCGGTCTGTTGATTGAATCCCATATTCCCGAGGGGGGCCTCGAACGACCACTGATAGGTCGTGCGTTCAGGATTGCTCTGATCAAGGCCTGAGCTGCTGAAGTTCTGCATCAGCGTCGTCAACCGACTTTCGATCACTGCTCTGGGTTTGACACTGCCCTGTGGCCCACGGATCACCTCAAAGCTCTGCTGCTCGAGCTGACGGATTCCTTCCACAGGCTGCGAGGACCAGCGTGTTTCCACGGTCTGCAGGGTGCAGATCAGTGGAGGGGGCGTTGGTGCAGAGGCCAGCACGAATCGGATCCTGGGGATCAGGCCACAGCCGCGAAGCTTTCGCGGAAGGCTTTGATCGTGGCTTCCACGTCTGCATCGGAATGGGCCAGCGAGGTGAAGCCCGCTTCGAAGGCGGAAGGTGCCAGGTAAACCCCTCGTTCCAACATGGCGCGATGCAGTTTGCCGAAGCGTTCGGCATCGGTTGCTTTCGCTTCCTCAAAGTTGCGGACCGGNCCTTCGCAGAGAAAGAAGCCGAACATGGCGCTGACGCTGCCGCCGGTGATCGGCANNCCAGCATCGGANGCAGCGGCNTTGATGCCGTTGATCAGTGTNTCGGTGGTGGCTGCGAGTTTTTCGTAGCTGCCNGGTTGCTTNAGGAGTTCCAGCGTCTTGATGCCTGCGGTCATCGCCAGGGGGTTTCCGCTCAGCGTGCCCGCCTGATACATNGGGCCGGCAGGGGCCACCATCGCCATGATGTCGGCTCGGCCNCCGTATGCCCCGACGGGAAGCCCACCGCCGATNACCTTNCCCATGGTCGTGAGGTCCGGGGTGACACCGAAGTGNGCCTGGGCNCCNCCNTAACTGATNCGGAAACCTGTCATCACTTCATCGAAGACGAGCAGGGCNCCATGNTCATTCGTCAGCTCCCTCAGCCCTTCGAGNAACCCNGGCTCCGGTTGGATGAAGCCGGCGTTGCCGACGATCGGNTCCAGGATCACCCCTGCAATGGCATCAGGGTTCTCGGCGAACANTGNNTTCACCGCTTCCAGATCGTTGTAAGGAGCGGTGAGGGTGTTGGCGGTGGTGCTNCTCGGAACTCCGGGAGAATCNGGCAGNCCNAGGGTTGCCACTCCCGAGCCGGCTTTCACCAGGAACATGTCCGCGTGGCCGTGNTAACAGCCCTCGAACTTGATCAGCTTGTCGCGGCCGGTGAANGCNCGCATCAGACGCAGCACGGCCATGCAGGCCTCGGTGCCGCTGTTCACAAAGCGAACCATCTCAACGCTGGGGACAGCGTCGATCACCATTTCCGCCAGNGTGTTCTCCAGTTCGCAGGGTGCACCGAAACTGGTGCCTTTTTCGATCGCNTCCTGCAGCGCGGCTGTCACCTCGGGATGGGCATGGCCACAGATGGCTGGNCCCCAGCTGCCGATGTAGTCGATGTATTTGTTGCCATCAACGTCCCAGGCATAGGAGCCCTTGACCCGCTCGAACACAATCGGCTGNCCGCCGACCGACTTGAAAGCCCGGACGGGAGAACTGACTCCGCCGGGCATCAGGCCCTGGGCAGCGNCNAAGATGGCCTGGGAGCGGCTGGTGTTCAACGCAGGAGTTGTCACGGGAACCGACGCCAAGAGGCTGATGCAAACCGTGCAACATCCTGGCCCAGGATCGNCCGGATCTGTCAGNTCTGTGTTTCNGCGGTGTCGGTTGANGCGTTNTGACTGCCGCNCCTCNNCANGTCTGNCGCNGGAGCGTGTTCGATGACCGNTCAGCGCTGGAAAGGGATCTCCNCNTTCTCANCCCACNNTTATGGGTGGTCCANNAACACGANGAGCAACTCCGTTACGACNGCTTNGGCCTGANGTTTCACCAGGACTCATCGTCAGGATCACTCTCCGGTGGCCAGCTCAGATCAACGCTGACCGGCGCATGATCACTGGGCTGTTCGTTGCCCCGCACNTCTTTGTGGATNGTGCAGTTTCGGGCCACGCCCAACGTCTCATCGCANAGGTAAACGTGGTCAATNCGCCATCCTCTATCGCGATCCCAGGCCCCTGTTCGATAGTCCCACCAGCTCCAGTGGCCAGGATCNGGCTCGAAAGCACGGAAGACATCCCGAAGTCGATCACCCAAGGCCTCCTTCAGGGCATTCCTCTCTGCTTCGCTTGCCATGATTCCTCCTGAAAGCCTNTCGGGGTCATGNATGTCCCGTGATTCAAGNGCGATGTTGAAATCACCCACCATGCANAGNGGCTCGCCTCGCCGNTCCTGCGCTTCGAGGTAACGCTTCAGGCAGGCCAGCCAGCTGAGCTTGTANGCATATTTTTCNGACTTGAGACCGGATCCGTTGGGNACGTAAAGGTTCAGNACCCTGACTCCATCGAGCAGGGCGCTGATCACGCGTTTCTGCTCCCCAAGCAATTGCGCCTCTGGGTCATCNGGAAGTTCACCGATCAGGCCGCAGCGCACGTCCTCAAGGGGCTCNCGACTNACCAGCGCCACACCGTTGTAGGACTTCTGTCCGTGGATGCTNACCTGCCAGCCTGCNGCTTCNAAGGCCTCAANCGGGAATTGAGGATCGTCCACCTTGGTTTCCTGCAGGCAGAGCAGATCCGGTTTNTCCTGGTCCAGCCATTTNAGAACCTGAGCCAGGCGGGTTCTGATCGAATTGACGTTCCAGGTGGCAATTTTCATTGTCAGGACCACTTTCAGGAGAGACGCTTAGCATCCGCNCACCTGGCTTNGAATGATGCTGATTCGTCTTGCTGCGCCTGNTGTTGCCGTCGCTGCTGTTCTGGTCGCATCAGCCCAGAGTGGAATGGCTCAGGTGGAAGCGCCGTTCCAGACGAAGGAGGAACGCAGCGTTTACGGGGATGAAACCGGAAGCGGCAGCATTCTTGATGCCACCAATCCAATGGAACTGATCAACAGGATCCGACAGTCCGGCTCGATGCAGGATGCAACAGAGCCTTCAGATGCTGTCGATGAAGCTCTCAAGGCGTTTCAGCAGGCACCTGCTGCTGAGTCTCAGGCCCAGCAACCCGGATCCTGATCGCGCTCAGCCCCCAGCGAGCGGCCAGGTCATCGATCAGCTGGTCACTTTGGCCTGTTTCTCCACGGCGCTTCCTGGCTGATTCAAGAAGTGCCTGAACTTCTTTTGCATTGCCCTCGTCCTGGCGTTGCATGGCCAGGGCAAGCAACGGGCGGGCATCAGTCGGCGATTCCTCTGCCAACTGCCTGTAGATCCCGGCTGACTGTTTGGTCTGCCCGGATTGTCTCTGAAGATCCCCCAGCAGCAGTCCCAGTTCCAGGCGCTGTCCCTTGGGTCCAGCTTCAAAACGGGTCTTGATGTCCTTCAGAGCCTGCGGGCCACGTTTCTGCTGCTGCTCAACCAGAACGCGCAGTTCCAGTGCACGGGGGTGATTGGGATGCAATCGCAACAGCAGATCGAGATCGCGGAGGGCCTGATCCGGTTCATTGTTCAGCCGCCGCAGATCAGCCATCAGTAGTGCGAGGGAGATAGAGCGTGGCTGCTCCTGCAGCAAGGGTCCCAGCACCAGCTGTGCCTCCTGCAGCCTTCCGAGTTCCAGCAGCCGCATCAGCAAACGCTGTCTGTCCTGCTGCGGGAGGTCTCCCTCCTGATCAAGTCTGTTCAGGAGAAAAGTCACCTGCTGGTCCACCACAGCCCGGCTGCCGCGGGCTGCTGAGTCCGTTGTCAGCGAGACGGACAACCACCACCAACCCATCAGAAGTGCGGCTGCCATGGAGAGGCCCAGTGGCATGACCCGGTTTGGTAATGGCATCACTTCCTTTGTCCCCCAAGCAGTCTGAGGGTGTTGTCGTGGGCTGGCTACAGTTTTCGGAAGGGTTTTGACTCCCCCTGAATCTGTTTTAGATGCGCGCCCATCCCATTCCCCCGGTTACAGAACCGTTGCAGTACCGGGCCATCGGGCTTGTCCGCGCCTCCTACGCCCCTTCGGACTCCGAGCAGCTCACCCGAGGAGTGCTGACCGACAGCAGCGGCTCGGAGCTTGAAGCGGTTGTTCTCGGGCGGGTCCTCACCCTGATGCGCCGGCATCTCTCCATGGACCAACAGCATCTCTGGGTCGTTTACCCACGCAGTCGCGAAAGTGACCATCTTCATCTCCAGATCGCAGGTGTCTGGGAGCCGAGCACCCTCGCTCCTGACCAGGCAGATGTTGATGACACCCTCCCGGAGGGCGACGGTTACTTTTCGGTGCGTGGAGAATTGATTTTCACCAAGCCCGAAACCGGTGAACTGGTGGTGAAGATCCGGCAACTGCCACGAGCCGATGGCAAGCGACCACTCCCTTTCAAGTTGCAGATCAAAGGCGAACTGCCCCTGGAGCACCTGCGTCATTTCGTCAGTCTCGAGCTTCGCCGTCAGGGTCAGGAACTTCACCTGGAAACCTGTGAGGTGATCGCTCCGATGCCCACCCGCGGCGGGAAATCGAAGGGTGGTCGCGGTCGTGCCGTGATCCGCAACGATCACTGATGGCTCAGGAGAGCCAGGGTTCCACCGGCACGGTCCGCGCCGGCATCGCCGTTGCCCTCATCACCGGACTGGGTGCCTTTGGTCCGGCATTCGGCCTTTCACCTGCATGGATCGTGGTGTTTGTGGGTGGCGGACTCGTTGCTCTGAGTGTTGATGCCGCCAGTTGGCAGGGAATGGGAGGTCACATTCTCGCTGAGGCCTTGCCGGGTGGCGCGGGTCGTCTGCGGCGGATCGCCGTGCATGAGGCCGGTCATGTGTTGATCGCTGAAACGGAGAAGCTTCCCGTGCAGAAGGTTCTCGTGGGAACTCTTGCCTGTGCTCGTGCTGGTCTGCGCAGTAACGGCGCCACGGAATTTGAGGTCCCTGAGAGTGTGCGGATGCCTCTGGAGGATCTGCGGCGCTGGAGCCGCGTCCTTCAGGCNGGTATCGCCGCGGAAACGGTTGTGTTCGGCAAGGCAAGGGGNGGTGCGGATGATCGCGCTCTGCTTGGACGCCTCTGGGGGCTGTCCGGCCANGATGNGCCNACGGCTCAACGNGAGCAGCGCCGGGCGCGACGTGAAATCGANCAGCAGCTGCGCCGGCAGAAAGATGATCTGGAGCGGCATGCGAACGNGNTGATTGAGAACGCGCCCCGGCTCGGGCGATGACCTGCCTCTGGATCGATGCACCGACNGGACTGGCTGGNGACATGCTTCTGGCNGGCATGTTCGATCTCGGTGTGCCGCAGTCGGTGGTNGANGAACCGCTTCATGCTCTGGGGCTCGCGGGNAGCTATCGNCTGGATTGCTGCGAGCAGAGCAGTGGAGGCCTGCGTGGACGTCGGGTCAGTGTGGTTGCACNCGAGGATCAGCCTCCCCATCGCCAATGGTCGGACATCCGCGAGACCATCGCCAACGCTTCGCTGCAGCCAGGNCTGAAGCAGTTGGTGCTCTCCGTGTTCGGAAATCTTGCTGAGGCCGAGGCCGAGGTTCATGGCATCCCGGTGGAGANGGTGCACTTCCATGAGGTCGGTGCCATCGATGCTTTGGTGGATGTGNTCGGCGTCTGTGCAGCATTCCTTCAGCTTGATCCTGAGGAGGTNTGCTGTTCNCCGCTGCCTGCGGGCAGCGGCACAGTGCGNACGGNCCATGGTTTGCTNCCTGTCCCNGCACCGGCTGTCCTGGAGCTGGCACGTCGTCATCGGGTGCCCTTGCTCAGGACTCNGGGTCAGCAGGATGGGGAACTGGTCACACCGACCGGATTGGCACTGGTCACGGCACTGGTGCATCGGTTTGAGCCTCCNGATCAGATCNGTCCCCGCCGTGTCGGCATCGGGCTGGGGCATCGCCNGATGGATCGTCCCAATCTGGTGCGGATGGTGCTCGGTGATTGTCCGGAGACCGTGGATGNTGGTCCNNGCTGGGAGACGATCGTGGTGCAGGAGGCCTGGATTGATGACGCCACTNCGGAGGATCTGGCACTGCTGTTGAGCCGTCTCCGGGAGGCTGGTGCCATTGATGTNGCAGTGCAGCCGTTGCTGATGAAGAAGGGACGCTGCGGCCAGGCCGTGACGGCANTGGTCTCTGAAGCGAAGGCGGAGTNTGTCCGGATGGTCTGGTTCTGTCTCAGCAGCAGCATCGGCCTGAGGGAACGCCGCCAGGGGCGTTGGGTTCTGCCCCGCCGNNNCGGNGTCCTCAACACGNAAAGGGGTCCGCTGCCAGCCAAGCAGGTGCTCCGNCCTGATGGCAGCACCTCCGTNAAGCCGGAGGCTGATGCTCTGGCAGANCTCTGTCGCAGCAGTGGCTGCAGCCTGNAACAGTTACGGATCGAGGCTGCNTCGGCNCCGTTTCACAGCGANGATGCCTGGGATTGATGAACAGGATTCTTCGCCAGCCCAAGCTGTGGATCACTCTGGCCAGCCTCGCCTTCATCGGTGTGGCGTTGCAGAAGCAGAGNGGNCAGCTGCAGGAGCTCAGCNTGNCCCAGGAGGGTTGGTGCCTGCTGTTCCTGGGATTCGGACTCACCTGGCTGAGCATTCTCATCAATGGATCCGCCTGGNGGATCCTGCTGACTTGGATNGGCCANAACCCTGACGGCATTGCCATCGTNCCCCTGTTNGTGCGGAGCAATCTGCTCAAGTACCTGCCTGGTGGCATCTGGCATTTCGTTGAACGGGTCCGTCAGCTCCGGCCTGTGATCGGTGGCGGCCCTGCGNTGGCAGGTGTGATCCTTGATCCGCTTCTGATCGTGGCGGCGTCAGNGCTGNTGATGTCTTTCGGNGGCTGGCAGAGGGGNCTTGTTCTGGTGGCGCCGCTGCCGGCTTTGCTGTTGTTGCCNCGCTGGCGGGAGCCGCTTCTGCTCCGGCTGGAGCGCTCCAAGGCAGCTCAGCTNCAGTCAGCAGGTACNGGCGAACTGGAGGTGGAAGGAAGCGGCCGCGGCGGTTATCCCTGGACTCCNTTTNNGGCCGAACTGGTGTTCGTGCTGGTTCGTTTNGCAGGCTTTTTCTGTTGTGTTCTGGCGTTCGGACTTTCAGCTCCCTCTGCATGGACCTGGATGGCCGGCTTCGGNCTGGCCTATGCGGTTGGCCTGGTTGTACCGGGAGCTCCCGGGGGGCTGGGTGTNTTNGAAGCCACGCTGCTGCTTCGGCTGGACGGTGCGGTTGCTGANGCGCCCCTTCTGGCCGTGGTTCTNAGCTTCCGNCTGATCTCAACCCTTGCTGATGTCGTGGCCACCGGCGCCCTTGCAGTGGATCGGAGCCTCCTGCGGTGGTGGAGCTCCCGNTGCCGCTGATTCTGTGACACTCAGCCGTCGGCAACTGCTGCAGTTCGCTCTGGGCAGNGNGTTNGGTGCGGTGCTGCCGTCCGCCATGGCAGCAGACACGCAGAGGGTGGGGTTGATCAGCGATCTCAACAGTTCCTACGGGTCCGTGTCCTATCTCCCGCAGGTGGATCGNGGNTTGCGTCAGTTGATGGCGTTGCAGCCTGAGCTGATCGTGTGTGCCGGCGACATGGTGGCTGGNCAGAAGCCAGGGCTCACCGCTCATCAGCTNGATGCGATGTGGAATNGCTTCGCCAGCGATGTTCTGCNGCCGNTGCTTGANGCCGGCATCTCCTTTCTGCCTGCCATCGGGAACCATGACGGTGCTCCTGGATTTNCAGCGGATCGGGCNGCCGTCGAACGCTTCTGGTCGCCGCNNCGCTCTGCCCTCGGACTGAATTTCTGCGATTCCGCTCATTTCCCTTTTCATTACTCCGTTCTGCAGGATTCCGTGTTCTGGATCGTCTGGGATGCCAGCTCCCATCGCATTCCGGGTGTTCAACTGGAGTGGGCGCGGCATCAGCTGGCCAGCCCCAGAGCCAGACAGGCAAAGCTGAGACTGGTGGTGGGGCATTTGCCTCTGTTCGGAGTCGGTCGCGGCAAAGACCGATCCGGAGAAAGCCTGGACCAGCTTCTGACCATCCGGAGCCTGCTCCAGGAGGGGAAGGTTCAGGCTTATATCAGTGGTCATCAGCACGTCTGGTACCCGGCCAGGTGGGGCAATCTCGACCTGATTCAGCTCGGTGCCCTCGGCAGTGGACCGAGACGACTCCTGATGGGTGGAGGAGCTGCGCAGCAGACCTTCACGATGCTCGAGATCAACCGACAGAAAAGGACTCTGAAAGAGAGCACCTATGCAGTCGCATCAGGCCGGAGGCTTGATTGGGATGCCATCCCCCCGATGCTGACCTGCAGATCAGGCTCTCTTGAGCGCAACACTCAGAATCGCGTTTTCCGCCATTAATAAGGAGGCTGATTCAGTCCTTGCCGGTGCTCTGTTCGAGGCTCGGCACCAGTGCCATCGATGCAAGGAGTCCCAGCACCACGATCATCAATGCAGGCAGCAGAGCTTCCGAGAGGCGTTCATCCCCTGCGTACTGGTAAACGCGGACCGAGAGGGTGTCGAAGTCAAAGGGCCGCAGGGCGAAGGTGAGAGGCAGTTCTTTCACCGTGTCCACAAAGACCAGCAGCAGGCCAACGGTCATCGGTCCGCGCAGCAATGGCAGGTGAATTCTTTGCAGGACCTGCTGCCAGGTCAGTCCCATGCCAGTTGCCGCCTCATCAAGGGAGGGGTTGATCCGTTCCAGTGCGGCATCAAGGCCTCCCTTCGCCACGGCGAGGAAGCGGTCGCCGTACCCCCAGAGCAGGAGAACCAGCGGTGCCAGTTGCCATGGAGTGCCTGCGAACAGCAGCGCCAGTGCCAGCACTGTGCCGGGAATGGCGTAGCCCATCCCGGCGGTGAACGTCAGTCCCTTCAGCCAGGCGGCATGGCTCCATCGCTTCGCGACTGCCAGAAATAGTGCAGCGATCACGGCGATCAAGGCAGCGGCCAGAGCCAGCAGGAAACTCCGCAGCACCAGTGGCCAGAGGTCATCCGTCAGCCCCTGCTCAAGCTGGTCAAGGTTGAGCACTGACCAGATGATGGGAATACCAAGGCTGACCGCAGGCGGGACGATGGCGAGAAACTGGGCAGTCCATGCCCTGCCCCCTCGCAATGTCCAGGTCATGGACTGCCCACCGGCAACGCCATCACTCCAGCGACGACTGCGCTGTCTCAGTTGCCGTTCCGTTGCGACCAACCCCAGCACCAGCACAAGGGTGACAAGGGCCAGCGCGATCGCAGCTGTTGGGTTGCCGTCGGCCTGCCAGGCCTCCAGGATTCCTGCGGACAGACTCGGGATCCCGAGCAGTTCCACAGCCCCCAGTTCGTTCACTACTTCCATGCTCATCAGGGCCACTCCGGCTCCGATGGATGGCAGGGCAATCGGCAGCGCGACCCGTCGAAAGGCAGACCATGGGCCGACGCCGAGACTCCGACAGGCTTCAAGTTGACGTTGACCACTGACCGAAAAACTTTCGGTACTCAGGAGAAACACGTAGGGATATGTGGTCAGCGCCATCAGGATGATCCCCCAGCCCAGACCATGGACGCGCCAGCCGCTGCGACTGCCCAGGTCAACAAGGATTGCCGAGAGCAGATAGGCGGGGGTGGCCAGGGGAATCAACTGGGCGATGCGAAGCCATCGACGGCCGGGGAAGCAGCAGTTGCTCAGTAGCCAGCCGTTAGCCGTACCCAGCACGGTTCCGACCAGAGCGGTTCCCAGTAGCAGCTTGATCGTGCCTGCGATCTGTCGAACTCCATCGGGGCCGAGATCAATGGATCCACTGGTGAGGTTGCCGAAGGCTTCGGCGATGAGAATGATCAGAGGCCAGATCGCCACCAGTGCGATCAGACTTGCAATCAGGTTGAGGAGAAGACGACTGGGTCGGATCACGATCCGTTGTGCAAAGAATGTCTGTTCCGATTCAGCACCGTTGGTCACGAAGG
>NYUU01000044.1 GCA_002684175.1 Synechococcus sp. CPC35 | reverse complement strand
TCGTGCCGATGTAAAGCACGATCAGGAAGATCGCCGGAACCAGGATGAACAGCAAACTGGCGACGAATCCGAGATCGTTGGTTTCCATGGCCGCAGAAAGGGTCCTGGCGAACGTATCACCGGCAGTACGTCGATTACCCGTGAGTGTCAGGCCTCTTCATCGGCCTTTGCAGTGATCGCTTCCGACAGTTCATCAAGTTCTTCGTCCGACTCCTCCATGCCAGGGGGAACTGGCCAAGCGATCGGTCCTTCCGGAAGAGGAGCTTGTCGGGCAGCCTCCAGCCGTTGCTCAGCGTCCGGCAATCGAACCTGCGGACGGGTCAGCACCAGAGCAGATCGTTCCACCAGGGCCTGGCAGGCCAACCTCCACTCTTCAGGCCGACGACGCAACTTGCTTTCTTCGACAGGGGTTCGAGCCGTCAGCGCCTCTCGCCCGGATTCGTCCACAACCGACACAAAACATGTACTGCACTGACCACAGCCTCCGCAGTTCCCGAGCTGCCCTTTGAGGCCATAGAGCTGAATGCCTTCGCGAACCGCAACGTCCCGAAGATTTTCACCGGGGAAGCACTCCACATCACGGCCTTCGCGAACGAAACGGATGACCGGCATGGAACTACGTCAAAACGGTCACAACCCTATGTGAAAAAGCATTGCAATTTGTGAATGCCTATCAAGGCAAAATTCTGTCACTACACGTTTCAGCTCAGAAAGCTTCATCCGGTATCAGAGATGAAGCCTCTACGATCATCAACGTCTGACTGCGTCCAATCGCGGTCCTGTCCCCCGAACCTGACCCATGGGATTGCCCTGGTATCGGGTGCACACCGTTGTCATTAATGACCCGGGACGCCTTCTGGCAGTGCACCTCATGCATACAGCCCTAGTTGCCGGCTGGGCCGGCTCGATGGCTTTATACGAGCTTGCCATCTTCGACCCGTCCGATTCTGTCCTGAACCCCATGTGGCGTCAGGGCATGTTCGTCATGCCTTTCATGTCACGTTTGGGCGTGACCGGCAGCTGGGGTGGATGGAGCATCACTGGAGAAACGGGAGTTGATCCTGGTTTCTGGAGTTTCGAGGGTGTTGCCGCAGCCCACATCGTTTTCTCCGGCCTGATGATGCTTGCCGCCATCTGGCACTGGACTTACTGGGATCTGGAGATCTGGCAGGATCCCCGCACGGGAGAGCCGGCCCTGGATCTTCCCAAGATCTTCGGTATTCACCTGTTGCTTGCTGGTCTTGGCTGCTTCGGTTTCGGAGCCTTCCACCTGACAGGGGTATTCGGTCCAGGAATGTGGGTCACAGACCCATATGGACTGACCGGTCACATAGAAGCGGTACAACCGTCATGGGGGCCGGAGGGATTCAATCCGTTTAATCCCGGCGGGATCGTTGCGCACCACATCGCAGCGGGCATCGTCGGCATCATCGCCGGTATTTTCCACATCACCACCCGTCCACCGGAAAGGCTCTACAAAGCCCTTCGGATGGGAAACATCGAAACCGTTCTTGCCAGCGCCATCGCTGCAGTGTTCTTTGCGGCCTTCATCGTTGCAGGAACAATGTGGTACGGCTCTGCTGCAACACCCATTGAACTGTTCGGCCCCACCCGATACCAGTGGGATCAGAGTTATTTCAAGACAGAGATCAATCGTCGTGTCCAGACATCCATGGATGACGGGATGACTCGCGAAGAGGCCTTTGAGACCATTCCCGAAAAACTTGCCTTCTTCGACTACGTCGGCAACAGCCCTGCAAAGGGTGGTCTATTCCGTGTTGGGCCGATGGTGAACGGAGACGGCCTGTCAACAGCATGGTTGGGTCATGTTGTGTTCTCCGATCGAAACGGAAATGAACTTCAGGTTCGTCGTCTACCCAACTTCTTCGAGAACTTCCCGGTCATCCTTGAGGATGAACAGGGAATCGTCCGTGCTGACATCCCGTTCCGACGCGCCGAGGCGAAATACTCCTTCGAACAGCAGGGCGTGACAGCTCAGGTTTATGGAGGAGCCCTGGACGGTCAGTCATTCACCGACCCAGCCGATGTGAAGAGACTCGCCCGCAAATCGCAGCTTGGCGAACCCTTCGATTTCGACCGTGAAACCTACGGTTCGGATGGTGTGTTCCGCAGTTCTCCTCGTGGCTGGTTCACGTTCGGCCATGCCGTGTTCGCGCTTCTGTTCTTCTTCGGTCACATCTGGCATGGTGCTCGCACCCTCTACCGCGATGTGTTCGCTGGTATCGATCCTGATCTGGGTGACCAGATCGAGTTCGGTCTTTTCCAGAAGCTCGGCGACAAATCCACCCGTCGTCTTCCGGATGGATACGTTCCCCCTGCGGGAACTCCCCTTAATTGATCGCCTTTCAGGAGTTCTTCGATGGAAAGCTTCGCTTACGTCCTCATCCTCACCCTTGCGATTGCCACCCTCTTTTTTGCGATCGCCTTTCGCGATCCACCCAAGATCGGCAAGTAATTGCAACCTTGAAAACCCCGCTACGGCGGGGTTTTTTGTTGCTTATCAACAACCTCAGTCCCAGATGGTTCTCGCCCTCAAAATCAGCAGGCCGGCAGTCTCACGGCAAGAGAAGACATCTCGGATATTCGTCGCTGAGACTGATGCCAGGCAGCCCCTTCTCAAGTCTCAAATCAATGTCTAGAGTTGGTGAACATTTTGATTGCTAGGGCGTGCAGTGCCCCTCCTGCCAGAACACAGATAGTCGCGTGCTCGAATCAAGGGCGGCTGATGGAGGCCGCAGCGTGCGCCGTCGCCGTGAGTGCCTGAACTGCGATTTCCGCTTCACGACGTACGAGCGTGTCGAAACCGCACCGATCACAGTGATCAAGCGCAACGGCAACCGGGAGATCTTCAGCCGCAGCAAACTTCTGCACGGCCTCAACAGAGCATGCGAAAAAACCGGTCTTGATGCGTCCCGACTGGAAACCCTTCTGGACGACGTTGAGCTTCAACTCCAGCAACGCTCCTCAGGCAAGGAAGTAAGCAGCGCCGAAATTGGAGAGCTGGTGTTGATAGAGCTCAAGCAGATCAGTGAAGTGGCTTATGTCCGCTTTGCTTCCGTCTATCGGCAGTTTCGCGGCATTGACGACTTCGTTTCAACCCTGGAAACCATGAATGCAGAGCAGAATCACTTAGCTGCTGTGGTCTGAGATAAGAGTTCCAGTTCATCTGTAAACTGATTGATTCTCCGCAGGATGTCGGCGGGCATCCTGCGTGAATCCTTCGCACTGCTCACCAGAGGCAGACCGTCACAGCCCCATGTCAGCGACCCCCACAGAAGAACAGGTCCAGAATCAAAGTGACTCTGCGGTTCAGGAAGCCGCTCTCGCTCAAGCAACTGCGGTCGAAACTGCGGAAGAAGCCTTCGAAGCTGAGGATCTGAGCATTCCTGAGGATGTTCCGACAGCCGATGACCCCAGCAGTCGAGCAGACCGCAGCAATCTCGATGAAGCCGGTTTCACCCTCGACGAATTTGCGGCGCTTCTCAGTAAGTATGACTACAACTTCAAGCCTGGGGACATCGTCAACGGCACGGTCTTCGCTCTTGAATCGAAGGGGGCAATGATCGATATCGGCGCCAAGACCGCCGCTTTCATGCCCCTGCAGGAAGTTTCAATCAATCGGGTAGAGGGACTCAGCGACGTGCTGCAGCCCGGCGAGATACGTGAATTCTTCATCATGAGTGAAGAGAATGAGGATGGACAGCTTGCTCTCTCCATTCGTCGGATCGAATACCAGCGAGCCTGGGAGCGTGTGCGCCAGCTTCAGAAAGAAGATGCCACGATCTATTCCGAGGTTTTCGCCACCAACCGTGGAGGCGCATTGGTGCGTGTGGAGGGGCTTCGCGGATTCATTCCGGGTTCCCACATCAGCACCCGCAAACCGAAGGAAGAACTGGTTGCCGACTTCCTGCCACTGAAGTTCCTTGAAGTGGATGAGGAACGCAACCGTCTGGTGCTCAGCCATCGCAGAGCACTGGTCGAGCGCAAGATGAACCGCCTTGAGGTGGGTGAGGTCGTGGTCGGAACCGTTCGAGGAATCAAGCCCTATGGCGCCTTCATCGATATCGGGGGAGTCAGCGGTCTTTTACATATCTCCGAGATCAGCCATGAGCACATCGAGACGCCTCACTCGGTTCTGAATGTCAACGACCAGATGAAGGTGATGATCATCGACCTCGATGCCGAACGAGGTCGGATTTCGCTGTCAACCAAAGCACTGGAACCCGAGCCCGGTGACATGCTCACTGATCCTCAGAAGGTGTTTGAGAAGGCTGAGGAAATGGCAGCGCGATACAAGCAAATGCTTCTGGAACAAGCGGAGGAAGGTGAGGATCCGATTAGCTCGATGATGATCTGAATCAGATGGCGGCACTTCTGCTGAAGGGAGTCTCCATCGCTTCGATCGACGGGGTGCTGTTCGATAAGGACGGCACCCTTTCCCATAGCGAGCCGAATCTGCTCAAGCTTGCGGAACAACGAATCAAGACAGCTGTTGATCTCTGGAGTGCAACTGGAGACGCGTCTCAGAGCAGATGCCTCGAAGAAACGCTTCGCAAAGCCTTCGGAATGCATCAGTCCACGCTGCACCCCGGCGGGACACTGGCGGTCGCCGCTCGGGAGGACAACATTCTTTCGATGGCAACGGTTTTCTGTCTATTCGAACTGACGTGGACAGAGGCTCTGAATCTGGCCCACAACTGCTTTGAAGGGGTGGATCAGGAATTCGGCTGTTCCCATCAGCCGAGCCCTTTGTTGCCTGATGCGGGAAAAGTGCTGCAACGGTTCCAGGACGGTGGCCTGCTTAATGCCGTGATCAGCAACGACACAAGCAGGGGGATCAGACGTTTTCTGGACCATCACCAACTCAGTTCTCGGATTGCCTCGATCTGGAGCGCAGACGACATCCCAAGGAAACCCGATCCGAAAGCCGTCGATCAACTCTGCAGACGACTCGGAATTTCACCACAGCGTTGTGCACTGGTGGGAGATGCTGAAACGGATTTGCAGATGGCAATCGATGCCGACATCGGCTGTGTGATTGGCTACACCGGCGGGTGGAGCCTGCCTCCCGACCTTCCATCGGCTGAACATCTGCTTGACCATTGGAGCGATCTCGAGCTGGATTCGGACACGTAAAGTCCGCGCAGCCAATCTGTCTTATGAGTCGTTACGTCTTCACCTCAGAATCCGTTACTGAAGGGCATCCAGACAAGATCTGCGATCAGGTTAGTGATGCCGTCCTGGATGCACTTCTGGCCCAGGACCCAACCAGTCGTGTGGCCTGTGAAACAGTTGTCAACACCGGGCTCTGCATGATCACCGGTGAGGTGACCTCCAAAGCACAGGTGGATTTCATCCACCTTGTGCGGAATGTAATCAAGGAGATTGGCTACAGCGGTGCCCGCGCCGGCGGATTCGATGCCAACAGCTGTGCTGTTCTGGTGGCACTGGATCAGCAGTCCCCGGACATCGCCCAGGGCGTCAATGAAGCCGATGACCATGCCGGCGACCCGCTCGATCTCGTCGGGGCTGGTGACCAGGGAATCATGTTCGGGTACGCCTGCAATGAAACCCCGGAGCTGATGCCGCTTCCGATCAGCCTGGCCCACCGCCTGGCCAGACGCCTGGCAGAGGTTCGCCACAATGACCGTCTCGATTACCTGCTGCCTGACGGCAAAACCCAGGTCAGTGTCGTTTACGAAAACGACAAACCCATTGCCATCGATACGATCCTGATCTCAACGCAGCACACAGCTGAAGTTGCTGGACTCAGCGACGAGAATGGAGTTCGCGATCGCATCACGGAAGATCTCTGGACCCATGTTGTCGAGCCAGCCACAGCGGATCTGGTTCTGAAGCCCAGCCGCGACTCAACGAAGTTTCTAGTCAATCCCACCGGCAAGTTCGTTGTGGGTGGTCCCCAGGGTGATGCCGGACTCACCGGACGCAAGATCATTGTTGATACCTACGGTGGCTACGCACGTCACGGCGGCGGAGCTTTCTCCGGCAAGGACCCCACCAAAGTGGATCGCTCAGCTGCATACGCAGCCCGTTACGTCGCTAAGTGTCTGGTGGCATCCGGGCTGGCTGAGCGAGCTGAGGTGCAGTTGAGCTACGCCATCGGTGTCGCCAAACCGGTTTCAATTCTGGTGGAGTCCTTCGGCACGGGCAAAGTGACCAACGCAGAACTCACCGAACTGGTGCAGAACCATTTCGATCTGCGCCCGGGAGCGATCATCGAGGCCTTCGGCCTGCGCAACCTGCCCCAGCAACGCGGAGGACGCTTCTACCAGGACACTGCGGCCTATGGCCATTTCGGCCGCAATGACCTCAATGCTCCCTGGGAAAACGTTGCAGCAAAAAGTGAAGACCTGCTGAAGGCCGAAGCGAAACGGATCAAGCAGGGAGCCGCCGTCTGATCCCATGACCATCCCACCACTGGTGCTCGGAATTGATCTGGGCACCAGCGGCGTGAGGGCAGTGGTGATCGACGAGCGCAAAGAGATTCTGCAGAGCAAAGCCACCGCCTATCGACGAAACCTGAGCGATCCAAGCTCCTGGACGAGGGCCTGCCAGGAACTGATACAGGGGATTCCTGCACGACTCAGAAAAAACCTCAAGGCCGTGTCTGTCGATGGCACTTCAGGAACATTGTTGGCCTGCAATCACCAGGGTGTTCCCCTTGGTGAAGCCCTCACCTACAGCCAGGCCTGCCCCGAGCAGGAGCAGAAACTCCGTCGCCTGACGCCGAAAGGAGGGGCGGCATCCTCGCGTTCAGGAAGCCTGGCCCGTGCCCTGAGATTGGTCGATCAGTTCGGCCCTGACCTGCTGCTGCGACATCAGGCGGATTGGGTCACAGGCTGGTTGCTGAACGATTGGCGCTGGGGAGAGGAAGGCAACAACCTGCGCCTTGGATGGGACCTGGAAACCAGTTGCTGGATCGATGGTCTGATCGACCAGACCTGGTCAGCCTGCCTGCCGGCAGTGGTAACGAGCGGGTCCATCTTTGGACGCATCGCGACAGGAACAGCAACAGAGCTCGGGCTGCCTGATGATCTGCTGATCGTGGCCGGAACCACCGATTCCAATGCCGCCGTACTGGCTGCGGAGCCAGGTGCAACAGACGGAGTCACCGTGCTGGGAACAACCCTGGTGATGAAACGCTTCACAGAACAACCTCTTCAGGCTGAGGGGGTGACACGGCACCGTGTTGGCGGACGCTGGCTTTGTGGGGGTGCATCCAATGCAGGAGCCGGTGTGCTGCGTCGCTTCTTCAACGATGCACAACTTGCGGAGCTGAGCCGTCAGATCGATCCGGAGACCGACAGCGGCCTTTCCTACCGGCCGCTGCCAGGTCCAGGCGAACGATTTCCGGTGGATGACCCAACGCTGGCTCCCGTGCTTGCACCTCGCCCGGTGAGTGACGCGCTGTACCTGCATGGTCTGTTGGAAGGACTTGCCGAGATCGAGCTCCAGGGATGGAGGCGCCTCATGCAACTCGGCGCCGCACTCCCGGAACGGGTGATCAGCATCGGNGGCGGCGCTCGAAACCCCCAGTGGAGACGATTGCGGGAACGCNGGCTCTGCTGTCCGGTNGTGAGTTGCAATGCACCGCCGGCCGCCGGTGTTGCACGCTTAGCCCTTGAAGCNCTGCAATCAGCNGGNACGCAATAAATAAGTTTTAAGAAATTTTGCTGGAGAACCGAAAGATGTGTGGGTCAACGTTTACAACCAGAGGCAAACAATTTGTTGCAAGCCTGAACAAGTCAGAAGCTTTATGAGGCCACCCCTTTATTGTCTGCGACAGGAATTCCTGTAGAAATCAGTAATGGTCGTCATCAAGCCGAAGCGCGATTTCACCAACTTCAACCGCATTTCCTATGCGGCCAACAACGCCAGCAAGCCGAAACAAAACACGGCCATCAATCGCTACCGCCAGGAAAAAGCAAAGGGCGGATTGGAGGTTCGCAAAGGTCAGGCGGCTTCAACCGTTCATGAATACAAGGAAAACATCTGTTCCTCGATGGGCCTTGGCATCGGCCCCCGCGTTCACAGCGAGTGTCCCTTCAGCAGCGTCGCCGATCAATATGCAGCAACGGGAAGTGAAGCACTCCAAACCACGATTACGGCTGCCTACAGACAGGTCCTCGGCAATCTCGGGCCCATGGGGAGCCAGCGCTGCACTGAGCTGGAATCCCAGCTGAGCAACGGTGAAATCAATGTCCGGGATTTTGTTGCCGGACTGGCCAAGTCTGATCTGTACAAACAGAATTATTTCTTCAGCGTTTCACCGATCCGGGGAATCGAGCTCAATTACAAGCATCTGCTGGGTCGCCCACCTGTGAATCAGGCAGAGGTGAGTGCTGCGATCACTCTCATCGCAGAACATGGCTTCGATGCCCTGGTGGAGAAGATCACCCGGTCCGGAGAATATCTGGAGGTTTTCGGAACGGATACCGTGCCTTATCCGCGTGCCTGGACGTCAGAGGCAGGAGTGTATTGCTCCACCTTTGTCAACCTGGCACGCGTATCACCCGCCAATGCCGCGTCGGACACCACCATTGAGGGTCGCAGCCAACTGGTGATGGAATTCTCCAATGCTCGTCGCCTGTCCGAAGCCGGTTCGGGCTTCGACGTCAGCGGATTCGTTTACTCCAAGGCAACGAAAGATCCGACGTCCGGTGCCTTCCGCAGGATGTACGAACCCAAAACAGCAAAAACCTGGGTCTAATCACGGTCACGGCACGACGGTTCTTCTCCAACAGCATCAACTGCCAAGACACCCATCTGATCCCCACAAAGCATCGCGACCATTCCGTCCGGTGCTTTTTTTATTTTTCCACTTCCTATGCCGACGAAACCTTTAGAGGTGCTCTCGATCCTTTTATTCGTTGCTTTGTCTTGCTACGTCGGATTCAGCGCCATCCGTTTTGGTGTGCTGCTTGTGCAACGCTTGAGTTGAACTGACTGGATTGTTTCCACAATCACCTGCAATGTCCACAGACCCTCTGACCGCTGAAGTGAGTGCTCGAATCTGCACACACATGAATGACGACCACACGGATGCCGTTGCTGCCTATGCAAGGCATTACGGGGGAGTCGCATCGCCGCAAAAGGCCAAGATGCTCAGTATCGAGTCAGAAAGCATGATCCTGGAGGTCGATGGTGCAACCGTGCGGATTCCCTTTGATCACAAACTGACTGACTCGGAGGATGCACACCGGACCTTGGTGGGGATGTTGCGGTCGATGCCGAAATCAGTCGGCTGAATCAGCAAAGAGGGGAATGCTTCGATCAGCGACCTGTCAAAACGGAAAGGATGCTGAGAATCCTCAAACGCTTTGGACGCAACCTCCTGATCCAAGCCAGCTGTCCCCTCTGCAGAAGGGCTTTTGATTACAGCACTGTTGATCAAGCAACGGTCGAAGAAAGCACAGTGAACAGGCCCTGTCAGGACTGTCAGGTCAGGCTTCTTATCTCACCAAGAGGATTACAGGGCTCAATGCCGATTCCCTGGCATGCCCTCGGGCACTACCAGGGAACACTCCGCACCCTGCTGCTGCAGGAGCGAAACCATCCCTGTGAAAGACGATTCAAGGGGCTGATCCATCTCTTGCGAGACAGTCTGCAACTGATGGACAACGAATGTCTGTGTCCGATCCCCAGCTGGAAGAAGCGTCACGCCAACGGCCTGCCGAACAGAATCGCAAACGCTCTGGGGCATCCTTCCAGACCACTGCTGCAACGGCGAAAAGCAGGCTTGAGTCAGCACCACCTGAACCGGAACATGCGAATGTCCAATCTCCACGACGCATTCGAGGCGGTTGATGCTGCCAAACAGCAGAGCAAAACAGCACTCTGGATCGTCGATGACATCCTCACGACTGGATCGACAGCCCTGTCCGCCAGGACCACACTCCAGCAAGCCGGTTACGAGGTGAGGGGATTGATCTGCCTGGCACGCACACCTCAGAAGTCCAGCGGAGTGCCCCGCACGCTGTGATTTAAGATTGGGAGGTGGCGCAAGCGACACGCCGGGATAGCTCAGTTGGTAGAGCAGGCGACTGAAAATCGCCGTGTCCCCAGTTCAAATCTGGGTCCTGGCACCATCAATAAACAGTGAGAAGCACTGAAAAGCACCACCAGTGGTGTTTCGGTGCTTTTTTTGTGTCATGCATCAGATAAGCGGCCAGCAAAACCAAGGACAGACAAAAGAACGAAACAGCACACAGAGAAAAATATCCCTCGTAAGACGAAGGGTTGCATCACATTGACGGTGTGAAGGGTCACATCCATCCAGCACCGAAGAGAGGAGGGAGTCATAGAGTTGCTCCACCGAAGCCAGCGATCAGGGGGGCGACGGACGCATGCCGCGAAGCATCTCCCCAAGGATGTGAACTGCATGGAAGCAGCTACGGAAAACTCCCCAGAAGGGCGTTTTCATAACGCAGCTGTACCGTTTTGAGCACATCAGGGGGGAAATAGTCGAACAGCCCTCAGCTCAAATCTGGGTCCTGGCATTCAATGCTGTTTCATCTGCCATGCCATACATTTCACCAGATTCCAATACTGATCGCGTCTTTAATAATGCAGACAGTTTTGCCATGGTTTTTGATGCAACCTGGCGAAAGCTGACCGAAAAGAACACATACGAAACACAGAATGAGAAGATTATCTCAGCTCTTGATGCCATGAGCGATCACCCTTTTATGATCAGTTCTCCTGAGACAGCACGGCAAGTTGCAACGTTCCGCATTCGTCTCCTTGAACTGGATTGATCAGGCAGACAGCAGATCGATCTGAGGATCGTCGACATATTCGGTGTCATCACCTGCTGATTCGTCTTCAGCAGAATCATCCAGGTTCTCCTCCGGAACCAACGAATTTTCGAACTGGTTCTCCTGATCAGATTGGCTGTTGACATTGAGTTCAACAACCGTGGGTGCTTCTGAAGAGGCTGGTACCAGACGCTCGCGCAACATCTGAACCTTCGCCTCACTCTCAGACAAAAGCTCACCAGTGCTCTCATCCATCAGGGACATTGATGGATCAGAGACCTGGCTATCTTCCAAAGCTGAGAGCCTGGCTTCCAGGGCCATCACCCTGTCAGCCAGGGTCTCAGCCACTTCACCGAGACTCAATAGCTGACGGCAGAGCTGTTGCTCAAACTCGGAGCGGGAAGAAGCACTAGTCACCGACAAAGCCTCTTGAAGAGCAATTTTGCTGATGGTATCGATGCTGTGCCAGGTGTCCACGGCAGCCACGCGGCACAAAAGCCCCTTAACGACGACGGCCAGGAAACAGAAGAGCCCTGAACAGCAACGACCAGCGATGCGTCCAGC